>JADCFR010000017.1 GCA_020249415.1 Roseomonas sp.
TGACCGGCGATGCTTCACTGAGGCGCCGGCCCATGAAGCGCGTGACCGACCCGCTTTCGGCAACGGGGGCGCAATTCTGGACCCGAGAGGGCGGGCGCCTGCCGCTGGCGGTGCGCGGCGCCGCAGACCCGCTACCCTTGGATTACCGCCTGCCCGTCGCCTCGGCCCAGGTGAAAAGCGCCTGCCTGCTGGCGGGGCTATGTGCGCCCGGCATTACCCGCGTGGTGGAACCGGAACCCACGCGCGACCATACGGAAAACATGCTGCGCCATTTCGGCGCCATGGTGGCGGTGGAAGACACGGAAGAAGGCCGCGTGGTGCGCCTTGATGGCCAGCCGGAATTGAAGGCCGCGCCGATCAGCGTGCCGGGCGATCCTTCCTCAGCCTCCTTCCCGCTGGTGGCAGCACTTCTGGTGCCGGGGTCACGCATCAGCCTGACGCAGATCGGGTTGAACCCACTCCGCACCGGGCTTTTCACCACGCTCCGCGAAATGGGCGCCGCGCTCAAGATCGAAAACGCCCGGATCGAAGGCGGTGAGGCGGTGGGCGATATCATCGGCGAATACACCGCGCTGAAGGCCGTGGATGTGCCACCGGGCCGCGCCCCTTCCATGATTGACGAATACCCGATCCTGGCCGTGGCCGCTTCCTTCGCGCGGGGCACCACGCGCATGCGCGGCCTTGCCGAACTCCGCGTGAAGGAAAGCGATCGCCTCGCCGCCACCGCCGCGCTGCTCGAAGCCAATGGCGCCAAGGTGACAATTGAAGGCGATGACCTGCTGGTCCATGGCACGGGCGCGCCACCCGCCGGCGGTGGCTTGGTCACCACGCATATGGATCACCGCATCGCCATGGCCGCCCTGGTGATGGGCCTTGCCACGCAAAACCCCGTCACCGTGGATGATGCGAGCTTCATTGACACCTCCTTTCCCGGTTTCGCCGCGCTGATGAACCGGCTGGCCGGGTCGGACGCGATCCGCCCGGCATGAAGCTGCCCGCCGGCACCGTCATTGCGGTTGATGGCCCCGCCGCTGCCGGCAAGGGCACGCTCGCCCGGCGCCTGGCGGCCGAGCTTGGCCTGCCTTACCTCGACACTGGCCTGCTCTATCGCGCCGTAGGCCGGCGCGTGCTGGATCGCGGCATAGACCCGCAGGATGCCCGCGCAGCGGAAGCCGAGGCCCGCGCGCTGACGCCCAAAGACCTCGCGCGCAGCGATTTGCGCGGCTCGCTCGCGGATATGGCGGCCAGCAAGGTCGCCGCCATCCCTGCGGTGCGCGCGGCCCTGCTTGATTTCCAGCGCCGCTTCGGCGCCGCGCAAGGGGCTGTGCTGGACGGGCGGGATATCGGCACCGTGGTTTTCCCCGCGGCTCAGGTGAAGCTTTTCATCACCGCGAGTGTCGCCGAACGTGCCCGGCGCCGCTTTCTGGAACTGACAGGGCGCGGTGTCGCCGCCGACCCCGCCCAGGTGGAAGCGGAAATCCGTGACCGCGACGCGCAGGACGCCAATCGCCCTGTCGCCCCCACGAAGCGCGCCGCAGATGCCTTCGAAATAGACACAACCGCACTGAATGCCGATGAAACCTTCAGCGCGGCACTGGCTTTCATCAGCAAAAAGCTTGATTCCGCTTGACGCGCCAAGCTGTCAGGGCCTAAGGACCCCCAAAGCGTCGCGGTGAGAATTGCGGCGCCGCCCGTTTTGGGCCGGCAAAGGGTGGTCCGTTATTCCGCCCGGAACCCTTGGGCCTTTCAGCGCATCGCGCCAGGGCCAAGCCGTGCTTCCCCTGCGGGTGGAAGGGCGCAGACCCAATCGCCGCTCCTGCGGCGCATACAGGACACATAAACTGCATGGCTACTGCCACCAGCCTCGCCAATGCTGGCGTGGAGGATTTTGCCGCACTTCTCGATGCCACGCTTGGCCCGGATACGGGTTTTGCCGGCTCGGTCGTGACCGGTCGCGTTATTCGCGTTGACGGCGATTTCGCCGTTGTTGATGTCGGCCTGAAAAGCGAAGGCCGCGTGCCGCTCAAGGAATTCGCCGCCCCGGGCCAGAAGCCCGAAGTGAAGCCCGGCGATGTTATAGAGCTTTTTGTCGAGCGTTATGAAGACCGCGATGGCTCCATCGTGCTGTCGCGCGAAAAGGCGCGGCGTGAGGAAGCCTGGACCACGCTTGAAAAATCCCATCAGGCGGGTATTCGCGTGAATGGCGTGATCTTTGGCCGCGTGAAGGGTGGCTTTACCGTTGATCTTGGCGGGGCGGTTGCCTTCCTGCCGGGCTCTCAGGTGGATATCCGCCCGGTGCGTGATGTGATGCCGCTGATGGGCAATGCGCAGCCCTTCCAGATCCTGAAAATGGATCGCGCGCGGGGCAATATCGTTGTCTCCCGCCGCGCCGTGCTGGAAGAAACCCGCGCCGAACAGCGGAGCGAACTGATCCAGGGCCTCAAGGAAGGCATGATCCTGGATGGCGTGGTGAAGAACATCACCGATTACGGCGCCTTTGTGGACCTCGGCGGCGTGGATGGCCTGCTGCATGTCACGGATATCGCTTGGCGGCGCATCAACCACCCGTCAGAAGCGCTGACCATCGGCATGCCCGTCAAGGTGCAGGTGATCCGCTTCAATCAGGATACGCAGCGCATCAGCCTTGGCATGAAGCAGCTGATGTCCGATCCGTGGGATGGTGTGGCGCTGAAATACCCGGTCGGTGCGAAATTCTCTGGCCGTGTCACCAACATCACCGATTACGGCGCCTTCGTGGAACTCGAAGCCGGTGTTGAGGGCCTCGTGCATGTGTCCGAAATGTCCTGGACCAAGAAGAATGCGCATCCCGGCAAGATCGTTTCCACCTCAGAACAGGTGGATGTGATCATTCTGGACGTGGATGAACCGAAGCGCCGAATTTCCCTGGGCCTCAAGCAGGCGCAGGGCAATCCGTGGGAATTGTTTGTGGAAGCGCATCCGGTGGGTTCCACCATCGAAGGCGAGATTCGCAACATCACCGAATTCGGCCTGTTCATCGGTGTTGGCGCGGAAATCGACGGCATGGTGCATATGTCCGATATTTCCTGGGACGAAGCCGGCGAAGCCGCGATGCAGCACTACAGCAAGGGCCAGATGGTCAAGGCGAAGGTGTTGGATGTGGATGTCGAAAAGGAACGCATCTCGCTCGGCATCAAGCAGCTTCAGGCCGACCCGGCCGCCGAAGTGCTGGACCGTGTGCGCAAGGGTGATGTTGTCACCTGCGTCGTCACCAAGGTTGAACAGAACGGCATTGAAGTGAAGGTGGATGATGTGCTGACCGGCTTCATCCGTCGCGCTGAATTGGCCCGCGACCGTGGCGACCAGCGCCCCGACAAATTCGCCATTGGCGAAAAGGTCGATGCGAAGGTCACCGCCGTGGACCGCGCCGCGCGCCGCCTGACGCTGACCATCAAGGGCAAGGAAGTGGAAGAGGAACGCGAAGCCATGCGCGAATATGGCTCAGCCGATTCCGGCGCCTCGCTCGGCGATATCCTGGGCGCGGCCATCCGCCGCCGCCGGGAAATGACCGGGGAAGAATAATTCCCCGCGTTACGGCTAACCAACTATCAGCCCCGGGGCAGCAATGCCTCGGGGTTTTTCATGTCTACCCCTTGCCCCAAGGCGCGCCGCGCGCCACAAACAGCCCATGTCCCTTGAAGCCGATCTCATCGCCGAACGTCGCCGCCTCTCCAGGCGGGTCACCTTTTGGCGTGCGCTTGCCGTGATTGGCGTCATCGCTGCGCTTGCGGTGATGTTCGGCAAAAGCAATCTCGGCGGACTTGCGTCCAATGATCACGTACTGCGGCTGCGCATTGAAGGCACCATTCTGGAAGATCGCCGCCTGTTGGAAGTGATTGAAGAAGCCGGCCGCGATGCCTCCGCCCGCGCCCTGCTGCTGGTGATAGACAGCCCCGGCGGCAGCATGGCGGGCGGTGAGGCGCTCTATGGCGCGCTCAAGCGCTTTGCCGAGAAAAAGCCGCTGGTGGCGCTGATGGGCGGCACCGCGGCCTCTGCCGGCTATATGATCGCCATGCCGGCGCAGCATGTGCTGGCGCGGGAAGCGACCGTCACGGGCTCGATCGGCGTTCTGCTGCAAAGCTTTGACGTGTCGGAGTTGCTGGCTCGGCTTGGTGTGCGCCCGGATATCCTGGCGACCGGCCCCTTCAAGGCGCAGCCCAACCCCTTCCAGCCCATGACTGAGCAGGGCCGGGCGGAAATGATGCGCGTTTTGGAAGATTTGCACGGCCAATTCATCGGCATTGTCGCCAAGGGCCGGCGCATGGATGAAGCGCGCGTGCGCCCGCTCGCGGATGGGCGGGTCTTTACCGGGCGCGAGGCGCTGCCCCTTGGCCTGATTGACGCCATTGGCGGAGAGGCCGAGGCCCGCGCCTGGCTCGCTGCCCAAAAAGGCGTCGCGGAAGCCCTGCCGGTGCGGGACCTTGAACCGCGCGACCGGGTGGAGAAATTCCTCAACCGCTTTGCCGGCAGCCTTATCCGGACGCTGATGACGGAATGGCTGGGCGTTGACGCCCCGCGGGCAGTCTGGCAGCGTTAAGCGGGGCAGTTTTCGTTTAGCGCATTCATATTATGCGGCTTTACGGGCTTTGCTCCGACAGGAGAGGTTCAGGCGTCCCCCAATTCGGGCGCCGCACAAAAAAGCGCTTTGGGAGAAACCCCAGCATGACGAGATCGGAACTGATCGCGCAACTCGCGGCAAGCAATCCGCATTTGCGCCAGGGCGATGTGGAAGCGATTGTGGCGACGATCTTTGGCGAGATCACCGCAGCCTTGGCGCGTGGCGATCGCGTGGAATTGCGCGGCTTCGGCGCATTTTCCACGAAATCGCGCGAAGGCCGCACCGGGCGCAATCCGCGCACCGGAGAATCCGTGCCGGTCGAGGCGAAATCCGTGCCCTATTTCAAGCCCGGCAAGGAATTGCGCGAACGCATCAATGCCAAGAAGGCGCCCGCCCCTGCCAAGCGCGCCACAGCACGCAAGGCGTGACGCGCTGAATGAGCTTCAGGTTTTTCCGTCAATTACATCAGTAGTGGCGCGCCATGCTGATCGCGCATGGCCATCCTGGCGCGATTATGCCTTGACGCGAAGGCATCACCGGGGATTGTGTGAGGCCTCGTTTTCCTAAGGCCCCGCAATGCGCTGGTTCATCTTCCTGCCCCTCGCCATTCTGGTGGTGCTCTTCCTGCTCTCGAACCCGCAGAGCATCGAATTGCGCCTCTGGCCCTTTGATGTTGCCTGGACAGCCTCGGCAGCCATTGCCGTGCTGTCCATCGCTGCTGTCGCCTTTCTGCTGGGAGCACTGATTGCCTGGGCGGCGGCGGTGCCCGCGCGCCGGCGCGGCCGCGCCGCCGAACGCCGGGTGGTGGCCCTGGAAGCGGAGGTGAAGGCGCTCAACGCCACCAAGCAAGCCAGCGAAGAAAAGGCCCTGACCAAAGCATGATCGCCCGCCCGCAAAGCGGCGCTGCCCGCATCATTCCCGCGCTTGATTCAGGCGATGCGGCGCGCGCCCAAAGCCTCGCCGAAACCCTGGCGCCGCATTGCGGCGTGCTGAAGGTGGGGCTCGAGCTTTTCACCGCTGCCGGCCCGGCCATTGTCAGCGCCATGGCGCGGCATCGCCCGGTGTTTCTTGATTTGAAACTGCATGACATCCCAAACACTGTCGCCGGTGCCGTGCGGTCCCTGCTGCCGCTGAAGCCCGCCATGATGACGCTGCATGCTGCGGGCGGTGCCGCCATGATCGCCGCCGCGCGGGCCGAGGCCGAAAAAGCCGGCGCCGAGCGCCCCATGCTGCTGGCGGTCACGGTACTCACCAGCATTGACGCCGCAACCCTGGCCAGCACGGGTGTCGCCGCCAGCCCCGCCGATCAGGTGCTGCGCTTGGCGCGGCTTGCGCTTGGTGCCGGGGCGGATGGCCTGGTCTGCAGCCCGCAGGAAGCCGGGGTTCTCCGCACCGCGCTTGGCCCTGCCCCCTTCCTGGTGGTGCCTGGCGTGCGCCCCGCTGGCAGCGCCGCGGGCGATCAGGCGCGCACCGCCACACCCGCCGAGGCCGTTTCCGCCGGGGCGGATTGGATCGTAGTGGGCCGCCCCATCACCGGCGCAGCAGACCCGGCCGCCGCTGCCGCTGCCATCGTGGCGGGGCTTTAGCCGGTGCTGGTCAAGATTTGCGGCATCAGGGACGTGGCCGCACTGGATGCGGCACGCCAGGCAGGGGCGGATATGGTGGGGTTTGTCTTCTTCCCGCCCTCGCCCCGCGCCGTGACAGCCAATCAGGCGGGTGAGCTCGCGCGGTCCTACCGCAATGGACCAAAGCGCGTCGGGCTATTTGTGGACCCGGATGATGCCATGCTGGCCGCGACACTCGCCGAAGTGCCACTCGATATCCTGCAATTGCATGGCGAAGAAAGCCCGGCGCGGGCGGGTGATATCCGCGCCCGTTTCGGCAAGCCGGTGATGAAGGCGCTTGGCATTGCCAGCAAGGCCGACCTCGCGCATCTGCCCGAATACGCCGATCAGGTGGATTACTTCCTGCTCGATGCCCGCCCACCGGCCGGCAGCGCCCTGCCCGGCGGTAATGCGCTGGCTTTCGATTGGGCGCTGATGAAGGGCGAAAAACCACCGCGCCCCTGGCTGCTCGCCGGCGGGTTGACGCCCGCTAATGTAGTTCAGGCCATTACGGCCTCCGGCGCGCCGGGCGTGGATGTATCCTCGGGCGTTGAACGGGCGCGCGGCGTCAAGGACCCCGCCGCCATCGCTGCCTTCATCGCTGCCGCGAAATCCGGGCGCGCGTGACCGCGCCAGGGGAAGACGAGGCCACCGAAAAGGCCAAGATGCGCCGCGTTTTGGCGATTTTCGGCCCGGCCGTCTTTGCCGGCGCCTTTGCCACGCGCGTGACGGACCCGACGGTGGCCGAAATCGCCGGCGAATTCAGCGTGACAGCCGCCGAGGCCGCTTTGCTCGGCACCGCCTATACCCTGCCCTTTGCTTTGGTTCAGCCGATCCTGGGGCCGGTTGCGGATTCCATCGGCAAGCGGCGGATTGTCATGATCTGCGTCGCGCTGCTGGGCGTCATGCTGCTGGCCGCCGCGGTTTCGGCGAGCTTTGGGTGGCTGATGGCCTTTCGTGCGGCTTCCGGCATGGCGGCGGGGGGCATGATGCCCCTCACGCTTGCCATCATGGGGGATGCGGTATCGCTGAAATATCGCCAGGTGGCGCTATCGCGCATTCTGATCTTCGGCATTAGCGGGCAGATCGCGGGCGGTGTGGTGGCGGGCCCCATCGCCGCCATTGCCGGCTGGCGCGGCGTGCTGGTGGTTTGCGCCATCGCTGCCTTTCTTGGCCTGGTTGCGCTAATCCTGGCTGCCCGCGGCGCCCCGCGCGAAATCATGACGCGCTATGACCCTGCGGTCGCGCTGCAACGCTATCGCGGCATTATCGCCAACCCTGCCGCGCTGCCTTTGTTCGCCGCCGTCGCGGTGGAAGGCGGCCTGGTTTTTGGCGTCTTCCCCTTCATCGCGCCGCTGCTGATCGAACGTGCCATAGGCAGCACCATGGAGGCGGGCTTTGCCATTGGCGCCTTTGGCCTGGGCGGGCTGTTATTCGCTGCCCTGGTCGCGCCGCTACTGGCGCGCTTCGGCCAGGCCGGCGTGATTCGTATTGGCGGTGCGACGGGCGCCCTGGCGCTGACGGGCTTCGCCCTGGCGCCATCCCTGCTGGTGGCGATTTTGGCGGGCTTGGGCCTCGGGCTTGGCTTTTACATGATCCACAACGCCATCCAGACCCGCGCGACCGAGCTCGCCCCCCAGGCGCGCGGTAGCGCCATGTCCTTGCATGCCTTCGCCTTTTTCGGGGGCCAATCGCTTGGCCCCATTGCCTATGGGCTGGGGGCGATGGTCTTTGGCCTGCCCGCCACGCTGGCGCTGGCGGGCGCCGCGATCATGGTGCTGGCGCTGCTTTTGGCGCGACGCTGAGGCGCCTTTTCGGCGCCCGATTCGCGCAGGGAGAATCGCCAATTGCCGGACTCAGCGAACAAAGCGGCAACCATTAACAAGTGGCACTAACAATTTTCATGATATATTTCAAAGGTCTACATCCAGAAAAAAGAACAAAAGAAAAACGCGCGACTCGGGCTGGATTCTCCCGCGCCCCCTCCAAGATATGGTGGGCGCAACCAGCCAGAGGCCACAAGCGCGTTCGCTTCCCGTCCCGGTGCCTCGGCTTCAAAAATCGCTGACGCGCCCCTTCTGTTCCCAATCGCCAAAGCGAGTCGGCTCCGGGCCTTTCGGGCCACCAATCTCCTTGGGCTTGGCGGGCGGCACCTTGGCGGGTGGCGGCGCTGGGGGTGCCGGGGTCTCGGGGGCGGGTTTCTCGGTCATGACAAAAGGGCCTGGCATCTTTAACATGGTCGGTCGAGGGACAAGGAAAGGCGCTTCATGGCCGGCTATACCCGCACTGTCATCCTGCTGGCCGCGCTGACCGCGCTGTTTGGCGTGATCGGCCTGATGATCGGGGGGCAGCAGGGCATGATCATGGCGCTGCTTTTCGCCGGGGGCATGAACCTCTTTTCCTGGTGGAACAGCGATAAGATGGTGCTGCGGATGCATCATGCCCAGCCCATCAGCCCGCAGGAAGCGCCCAGGCTCTACGAAATGACAGCGCAGCTTGCCGCCAATGCGGGGCTACCCATGCCGGCGCTTTATGTCATTCACGAAGAACAGCCCAATGCCTTCGCCACCGGGCGCAACCCGCAAAACGCCGCAGTTGCGGTGAATACCGGCCTTTTGGACATGCTGTCTGAGGCAGAAGTGGCCGGCGTGATTGCGCATGAATTGGCGCATATCAAGAACCGCGACACGCTGGTCATGACCGTCACGGCCAGCATCGCCGGGGCCATTTCAGCACTTGCGCAATTCGGCTTGCTGTTCGGGCGCGGGCGGGATCGGCAGAATCCCTTCGGCCCGATCGGGCTATTGCTCATGGTGATCCTGGCGCCCATGGCCGCCGCCATTGTGCAAATGGCGATCAGCCGGTCGCGCGAATATGAGGCTGATCGCGCAGGCGCGGCAATTTGCGGCCAACCCATGGCCCTGGCCGGCGCGCTGCAGAAGTTGGAGCATTACGCCCATCAGCGCGTGAACCAGGCCGCCGAGGCCAATCCCGCGACCGCGCATATGTTCATCATCAACCCGCTCTCGGGGGCGCGGATGGATAATCTTTTTTCGACCCATCCGCGCACGGAAAACCGCGTGGCGGCGCTTGAGCAACTCGCCGCCAGCATGGGGGCGCTGCCGGGGCGTGGCGCCTGGGGTGGCGCCTCCGTTCCGCCCATCGGCAAGCCACCCCCCGCGCGGCGCGGCCCCTGGGGCTAGTGCTGGCGGTGAAGGGCGCGCGGGGCTAGAATAGTGCCATGAGAACCCTTCCGCGCCTGCTCCCTTTGGCCGTGATCGCCCTGCTGGCGGCAGAGATCGCGCCCGCCGCTGCGCAATTCGCCGCCCCGCCCGGCCAGCCTGGCGCCCGCCCGCCGCCGCCGCCCGCCCTGCCCGGGCTTGCTGCGCGCCGCGCGCCCGAGCCCATTCCAGCGGATGAAAGCGCCAATCTATCGCCGACACCCGCGCTGTTCGACGCCATCACCCGCGGTGATCTGGCGGCGGCGCGCGATGCCGTCAATCGCGGCGCCGATTTGAATGGTCGCAACGCGCTTGGCCTGACGCCCGTCGATTGGGCGGTGGATCAGGGGCGCAATGACATCCTGTTCTATCTGCTCTCCGCGCGCGGCATGGCCGGCAGTTCCGGCCCGACAACGGCGCGCGGCGCCGCCGCCGCCCGCGCCGAACAGGAACGCGCCGAACGTGCCGCCCAGCAGGAAGCGCTGCGACTGTCGCGTCAGGCCGCGGCACAGGGGGGACAGGCGCCGAGTGTTTCCATCAGGCCTCGGCTTTTCGCCAATGATGGCGGCGCGGCGCAGCCTGAAGCAGGCTTCCTGGGCTTTGACGCCGGCCGCCCAGGTGGCGCACGCCGCGGCGGCTGACATGGCGTTTTTTGAAGGCTTCACGCTGGAAACACGCGAAGCCAATGGGCAGACCATCAGGCTCCGCCGCGCAGGTTCCGGCCCGCCACTATTGCTGCTGCATGGCAACCCACAAACGCACGCCATGTGGCATCGCGTGGCGCCGCTTCTGGCGCGTGATTTCACGGTGATTGCGCCTGATCTGCGCGGCTATGGGTTTTCCTCCAAGCCCGCGGTCAGCGCCGATCACGCGCCCTATGCCAAGCGCGCCATGGCCGCCGATATGATGGCGCTGATGGCCGGGCTTGGCTTTGCGCAATTCCAGATCGTTGCGCATGATCGCGGCGCGCGCGTGGCCCATCGCCTGGCGCTGGATGCGCCGGATGCGGTGGAACGGCTTTGCGTGCTGGATATCATCCCAACGCTCGAGCATTTTGAACGCGCCGATATGGCCTTCGGCCTTGGCTATTATCATTGGTTCTGGCTGGCGCAGCCGCATGATCGGCCCGAACGCATGATCCTGCGCGATGTTGAGGATTGGTTTGACCTGCACACATCGCGCGAACCCAAGGACAAATCCTTCTTCCATCCCGAAGCGCGCGCGGATTATCTGGCAGCTTTGCATCTGCCCGGCTCGGTCGCCGCGATTTGCGAGGATTACCGCGCCGCCACCACGATTGATCTTGAACATGACCGTGCCTCCCGCGCGGCGGGGCAGAAAATCACGTGTCCCTTGCTGGCCCTTTGGGGCGCCAAGGGCAGTATTCCAAAATGGTATGACGCACTCTCGATCTGGCGTGATTATGCCGCTGGTTCTCTGACGGGCGGCGCTGTGGCTTCAGGCCATTATCTGGCGGAAGAAGCGCCGGAAGAAGTGCTTGGCTGGCTCAAGGATTTTCTGCGCCGGTAGTCCTTATTCCGGCTGAATGGGCAAGCGGGTATTTACGTCAGAACGCCACCATGCTCAGCATATCGCCCTACAGCGACAAAGGTGGAGTTCCATGCCGACGCTCACCATTGATGGCTATCCAATCGCCTATGCTGAAACGGGCAGCGGCGCGCCGGTGATCATGGTGCATGGCACCCTTGGCGATCAGCGATCCTTTGCCGGACAGATGGCGGCTTTCGGCGCGCAGTATCACGCCATCGCCATCAGCCTGCGCCATTGCTGGCCCGACACGTGGCGCGAGGATGGAGATTTCACCATCGCGCGCCACATGGCGGATGTCGCTGGCTTCATGCGCGCGCTTGGCAAGGGCAAGGTGCATTTGATTGGCCATTCGCGCGGCGGGCATATCGCCTTTCGCGTCGCGCAGCATCATCCGGAATTGCTGGCATCGCTTGTGCTGCTGGAACCAGGCGGAGAATTGGATGAAAGCCTGGGCGGCGCGCCGCCCGCCGGCCATCAGGCATCTGCCTTTGCGCGCGCTGCCGCCCTGATCGCCGAGGGCAAAATCGAAGAAGGCCTGACCGTGGTGGCCGAACACACCGGCGGGCCAGGTGCCTGGGCCAAGCGTTCCGAGGCACGCAAGACGGTCAATCGCGACAATGCGACAAGCTTGCTTGGGCAGATCAAGGAACAGCGCAAACCCTATACGCGGGCCGAGGCAGCGGGAATCACCACGCGCACGCTATTGGTGGGTGGCGATCAATCGCAACCGCAATTCGGGCGCATTCTGGACGCCTTGCAAGGCGTGATGCCGAAGGCTTCGCGCGTGACGATTGCGCGCGCCGCGCATAGTGTCCAGGCGGATAACCCGGCTGATTTCAACGCGGCGGTGCTGGCGTTTTTGGCCGACTGACGCTTCCGCCACAATTCATCCGGGGCGGGCACAAGCCGGCCCGCCGCGCCCGTTTCCATCACCCGTCGCGACGTGCCTGGGCGCGCTTATTCTGGGCGGAAACGCTGCCCACTCGCGCGCCATGCACATGGTTCCTGCCCTTCGCATTTGCCTTGTTTTGCATGCCGGCGCTGGCACCGAAGCCGGCTGAGGGATGTTGCGCGCGCAGCGCCTGACGGCGGGCGAGTGCTGCCTTGAGCGCGGCGCGATGCTCCGCGCGGCGGCGTTCCTGGGTCAGTTCATCAAAGCGGCTATTCACGCGCTTCAGCGCCGACGCATAGACCTGCTTGCGGCGCGTTGCCTTGCCGGCCTCGGCATGCGCGGCTGCGCGGGCATCGCCCTTGCCGCGCTTGGCGCGCTTGCCCTCACGGATCAGGTCACGAAGTTTTGCGTGTTCCGCGCGCAGCCGGGTCGCGATGGCGCGAAGCTCCTCGGGCGGCAGGGCGGCGATGGCCGGCTGATGGGTCGGCACAATCAGGGAGAAGGCGTCGTGGCCCAGGAGGTCGCGTTCTTCGCGCTGAGAAATCGCCATGGCGTTTGATCCTTGTTGTTGATGGTCAATCGTTTGCTAGCGGGCAGGGCTGGCCTGTCCATGGTGGATGCGTCCCGAAGCTGTGCCCAGCGTGCAGGGCGTGGCGCTACCTGTACAACCCCGCGGCCCGCGCGGCCTGGGTCGCCAGCGCCACCATCAGCGCGAAATGCGGCATGGGTACGCCCAAATCCCGTCCCAATTGCAAGGGCGCGGTGAATAGCGCATCAATTTCCATTGGCCGGCCCAATTCCAGATCCTGCAGGATGGAAGGTTTGTGGGCGGTCTCCCCAAAGCGGCGCATCCGCACTTCGCCTGGCACTTTCAGATCATGCCCAAGGGCACGGGCCAGCGCGGTCCCCTCATCGGAAATGCGCACACCAGCTTCGAAAATGGCCGTATCGGCCAGTGTTGCCTTCATATTCTGGCGCGAGAGCAGGCAAAGCGGCCCCACCACCATATTGCCGAGCAGCTTGCCCCAGATGCGATGACGGATATTCGCAACCGCTTCCGTCGGCATGCCGCCCGCACTCAACAGCGCCGCCAGCGCCTGAGCACGCGGCGAAACCGCGCCATCAGGCTCCCCCAGATAAAGCTTCAGATCAGGATGTTCTGAGGTGACGATGCCAGGGGCGACCACCGCACTCGCAGCATAGATCACCCCGCCAATCGCGCGCCCCACGCCAATCGCGCGGCGCAGCGCATCATCGGGGTCGAGCACCGCCAGGCGCTTGCCTTCCAAGGCGCCGCCAATGCCATCGAAATACCACCAGGGAATGCCATTCATGATGAAAGCAACCGGCGTATCGGGGCCGAGCAAAGGCCCGATCCCTGCTGCCACCGCGGGCAGGGCGGGCGCCTTCACCGTGACCAGCACAGCATCCACCGGGCCGATTTCAGCCGCGCTTTCCGCTGCCCGTACGCGGTAGGTCTGATCGCCTTCAGCCGTGCGCAGCGTGATCCCCCGCGCCCGCATCGCCGCCAGATGGGCGCCGCGGGCAATCACACTTACCTCAGCGCCGGCGGCGGCCAATCGCGCCGCCAAATGCGCGCCAATGGCGCCCGCACCATAGACGCAAATGCGCTTCACGGCGCGTGATCACGCAGCTGCGCGCAGATGGAGGCACCGGCAGCGACAAGCTGCTCCACAATCCGCAAGCCATGGGTGCTATTGGCGCCGCGCGGATCGGGCGCGGCAACACCGCCGGGGGCGATTTCCTCCACCCACATCGGGACGGCGAATTCCACACCATGGGCGCGAATGGCGCCAAAGCCGGTGGGCGGCACGCCAAGATAAGGCCCCGTGCCTGCCCGCGCCCGCGCCGCTTCCGGGCGGCAGAGCTCTGGCTTCAGCGCCATTGTCACAGACGCAACGGGGTCTCCGCCATGGCCGAAGGTGATGGGCTGCCCGCCCAATTCACCATGCAGCTTGCCCGCTTCCCGCCAGAGATGCAGCGCGGGGATGATGACGCCATGCCGATGGCGCATGCTGCGTGCGGCGGCATCGGCCGGCGCGATGGTGCCGGCATGGCCATTGACGATCATGATGCGCCGCGTGCCGGTTTTGATGAAGGCTTCGGCCATTTCCTCGATCACAGCCGTTAGCGTCGCAACCGAAAGCGTGATGCCGCCCGCGACGCCGGCGAAGAAATCCTCGCCACCAAAGGGGATGGCCGGCGTCACCAGCGCATCCGCGCCCTTTAGAAGCGCAGCGGCAGCAATGCGGCAGGCGATCTCCTCCGCGACCAGATAATCGCCCATCGGCAATGCGGGACCATGGGTTTCCAGGCTACCCATGGGCAGGATCGCGACAGCGCCTGCCGCCAAACGAGACGCCACCTCGGGCGCGGTCAGTTCCGCGATGCGATGCACACTCATGCCAGCAAATCCAGCGCCGCGCGTGACAGCGCTTGCACGCCAAGGCCGATGCAGCGCTCATCCGGTTGGTAGAAGGCATTATGCAGCCGGTCATCGCGCCCCGGCTGGCCGGAACCGATGCGCAGTTGGAAGGAAGGCGCCACGGCCGCGAATTCCGCGAAATCCTCGGCACCCATCGAAGCCTCGCCTTCAGTGATCACTTCGCCCATTTGCCGGCGGACGGCGGCAATAACGGGATCAAGCACGCGATCATCATTCACGAGCGGCGGCACCTTGCGGACGTATTTCATCTCCGTCTTCACGCGCATGGAAATGCCAATACCCTCCGCAAGGCGCCGCAGCGCCGCTTCAGCGATATCGCGTGATTCATGATGCAGCGTGCGTACCGTGCCCTTCAGATGCACGCGTTCGGGGATGATGTTGTAGGTCGTGCCCCCCACGAATTGCCCAATGGTCACCACCGCCGGATGCAGGGGCTTGATTTCGCGGCTGACCACGGTTTGCGCTTCCTGCACAAAGGCCGCCGCCGCCACGATGGGGTCAATCGCCGCGTAAGGGTGCGCGGCATGGCCGGATTTGCCCTGAAGGATCAGGTCAAACCGGTCTGATGCCGCGAGGCAGGCACCGCGCACATAGCCGAAACTGCCTACCGGCATATCCGGGTGGTTGTGAAAGCCAATCGCCATATCAACGCCATCCGCCGCGCCATCGGCGATCATGGCGGCGGCGCCTTCCAGCACTTCCTCTGCCGGCTGGAAGATCAGCCTGACGGTGCCGGCAAGCTGTGGCGCGAGGTCCTTCAACACCGCCGCCACCCCCAAAAGCGTGGAGGTATGGATATCATGCCCGCAGGCATGCATCTGACCGGCGATTTCGCTCGCGAAGGGCAGCGCGGTTTCCTCATGGATCGGCAGCGCATCCATATCGGCGCGGATCGCGAGTGTCGGGCCAGGGCGCCCGCCCTTGATCTCTGCCACCACACCCGTGCGCCCAATGCCGGTGCGCGGCGCCAGGCCAAGGCGCGAAAGCTCGGCGGCCACAATTCCAGCGGTGCGGGTCTCCTGAAAGGCCAATTCCGGATGGGTATGAATGTCGCGCCGGATTTCGATCAGGCGCGGGGCCACTGCCTCGGTCGCTTCACGGATGCGGGTTTCGGGGTCATTCGGCAGGCGGTCAGCTTGCGGCATGGGGCGGTTTCCTTTTCCGGGCTTCTTTCCTGGGCAATGATCGGCCCTGGCGCCGCCCGAGGCAAGGCTTGCCCCGCCCGTGCTTGCCGAGGTTTTGATCCCATGCAATAGAAATGACCATAAACAAGGGGGCCAAGGGATGAGAAGCGTTGCACGTCGCAGCGTTGTTATGGGTATGGGCGCGTCGCCGCTTTTGGCGATGGGGGCGCGGGCGCAAGGCGCTTGGCCATCCCAATCCATCCGTCTGGTGGTGCCTTTCGCGCCTGGCGGCACCACCGATCTGGTCGCGCGGCTGATTGCTGCAGGCCTTCAGGACAAGCTTGGCGTTTCCATTGTGGTGGAAAACCGCGCCGGTGCCGGTGCCACGCTCGGCAGTGAAACCGTCGCGCGCGCGGCACCCGATGGCTACACCCTGGTCATGTCCAATATCGCGAGCCATGCGATCAGCCCCGCCGTTTATGGCAGCAAGGTCCGCTATGATCCGGTGAAGGATTTCGCCCATATCGCTTTGGTCGTCAGCAACCCAACCGTTTGGGTCGCCAATCCGCGCGCGGGCATCCGGACCATGGCCGATGTGGTGGCGCGGGCCAAAAGCGCGGGCGGCTTGCAGGTTGCGACCTCGGGCGCCGGGTCATCCAATCATTTGCTGGTCGTGCAAATGAGCCGCCTGATCGGGACGGAAATCACCCATGTGCCCTTCCGGGGTGCGGGGCCGGCCATGCAGGCGGTGATCGCGGGCCAGGTGCCGATGATGTCAGACAGCCTGCCTTCCTCCGCCGCCCATATCAAGCAGGGCTCCGTCGTGGCGGTGGGCATGTGTTCGGCGGAACGGCACCCCTCCTTCCCGGATGTACCGACCTTCCGCGAACAGGGCTTTCCGCTGGAATCCGATTCCTGGTTCGGGCTTTCCGCACCTGCCGGCACGCCGGCGCCGATCATTGAGCGATTGAACCGCGAAGTGCTCGGCCTGCTGCAAACCGCCGAGATCAGGAACCGTTTTGCGGAGCTTGGCGGCACGCCGGGGACTTACTCGGCGGCAGATTACAACAGCTTCATCATAAGGGAGGTGGCCAAATGGGCGCCTTTGGTGCAGGCTGCAGGCGCGACGGCGGATTAATGTTGACGTAAATGGGGCCGAAAGGTCCCAGGGGCAGGCAGACCTCGATTAGGGTCACAAAGGGTGGAAGACGAGGATGAAACTTAACACGAAAGACTTGCTATCGGCGGGGCTGTTCATTGCCTTTGCCGTTGTCGGCCTTTGGCTGAATCAGGACCATAATCTCGGCACAGCGCGCCGCATGGGTCCTGGCTATATGCCGATGCTTGTCTTCTGGCTATTGATTGGCCTTGGGTCTTTCGTCCTGCTCAGCGGTCTATTCAATGGGCCTGATCCGCTGGCGAAGTGGTCATCCGCAGAAATCGGTTTCCTGATTGCCGGGGCTGTCGTGGGTGTGGTTGTTGGCATGATCGCGGCGCGCATTCCGGGCTTTCCTTCCGCTGGCTGGAATGCGCTGGGGATAGGCCTTTTCGTTGGCTGTCTTGTCGCAGCGGTTCCGCCCGGATGGCGCGCCCTGTTCCTGCCAAGTGCCGCTTTCACCCTGTTCGGCCTGACACTCGAACCGCTTGGCTTCCTGGTCGCCATTGTCGTCACAGTCATTTGTTCGGCCTTTGCAGATAAGGAACACCTGGAACGGCCCTTGGGCGTTGCCGGGCTCATTGCCTTTCTCTGCGCGCTCTGCTGGGCGATCTTCATTCGCTATTTGGATATCCGCGTGCCGCTCTGGCCGCAGCTCTGATCGGGAAGGCAAAACACCATGGATCTTATTGCCAATCTCGCGCATGGCTTCGGCGTTGCGCTGACGTTCAACAACCTGCTGTTCTGTCTGATCGGCTGCATCATCGGCACCGCCATCGGCGTGTTGCCGGGCATTGGCCCAGTGGCCACCATTTCGTTGCTGCTGCCGATCACCTTCGGCCAGCCGGCCACCACCGCCATCATCATGCTGGCCGGCATTTACTACGGCGCGCAATATGGTGGTTCCACCACGGCCATTCTGCTGAACTTACCAGGCGAAGTCAGTTCGGTCGTCACAACTCTTGAAGGCTACAAGATGGCCCGGCGCGGCCGCGCTGGTGCGGCGCTTACGGTCGCTGCCTTGGCATCCTTCTTCGCAGGCTGCGTTTCAACCGTGCTGGTGGCAGCTTCCGGCCCGTTGCTCACTTCAGTCGCGCTGTCCTTCGGGCCGGCGGATTACTTCTCGCTGATGATGCTCGGCCTGATTATCTCTGCCGTGCTGGCCCAGGGGTCGGTGGTTAAATCCATCGGCATGGTGGTGTTTGGCGTGGCGCTTGGCTTGGTTGGCACGGATGTGCAAACCGGCCAACAGCGCTTCACCTTTGGCATCCCTGAACTTTCCGATGGGGTTGGCTTTGTGTCCATCGCCATGGGCATGTTCGGAGATCGGAA
>JADCFR010000170.1 GCA_020249415.1 Roseomonas sp.
ACGCGTTCATGGCGATAAGTAGCGGTCACCGGCTTTTCGCCGACCACTTCGAAGGAAAGCCGTTGCGACAGCCCACCGCGCGTGCGCCCGGCACCGCCGGAATTGGGGATAAGCTCCTTCTCCGTCATCAGCATGGGGACAGCGTTCTCAAACTGCTCCACCGCTTGTGTTGCAACATTTGACGGGAAGGAAAGGCAGGCCGGGCCATCATGTTGGGGGGCGGCACCATGGCCGCCATTCATGAAGAACATGCGCACATAGCGGCGGCCTTCAGCATTCTCGCCAGTGAAATACACATTCCAAAGCGGGCTGCCGCTTTCCGCGATCACGCGATCCGGAATGAGTTTCGCAAGTGCGGCCAGCACCAGCATCGGCAGATAATGGCCGGTGAGGTGTCGGCCCCAAACCGGTGCGGGGCGGCGCGGATTCACGATGGAGCCTTCGGGCGCGATGAAGGTAATGGGCCGGAAGGAGCCATCATTATTCGGTGTCGCGGGATCAAAGGCGCATTTCACGGCGTAATTGGAATAGGCGCGGGTGAAATTGAGCGGCGCATTCACTGGCCGCGCAATCTGCCCATCCGTGCCGGTGAAATCCAGGATCAGGTCACTGCCCTTGATGGTCAGCTTCAGGCGAATGGTGACGGGGTGTTCAAAGCCATCGGCAGTGACTTCATCTTCCACCACGCCATCAGGTGCGGCGGCGATTGCATCGCGCATGGCGCGTTCGGAACGGGTGAAGATTTCGCCGGCCAGCGCATCCAAATCATCAATGCCTTCTTCCGCCATGATGCGTGCCAGGCGCTTTTCCGCCTGTTCATAGGCCGCGAATTGCGCGCGGATATCGCCCAGCGTTTCATCCGGCTGGCGCAGATTGGCTTCCAGAAAGGCGATCACATCCTCATTTTCCTCACCACCCTTCAGGATGCGGGTGATGGGGATGGTCAGGCCCTCTTCCCAGGAATCGCGCGCTTCAACAGAAGGGGCGCCGCCAATATCGGTGGAATGAAAGGTGCTGCCCAGCCAGGAAATCACGCGGCCCTTGGCGAAGATGGGCTTGATCATTGTGATGTCGTTCAAATGGCCAGTGCCGAAATAGCCATCATTGGAAATCAGCACATCGCCGGGCGAAAGCCGTTCCACCGGGTAGCGTTGCAGCATGATCGCCAAGGTGCGTGGCATGGTGCCGACAAAAGACGGCACGGAACGAGAGGATTGTGCGAATTGCCGCCCGGCACTGTCCATCAACCCAATCGCCATATCCCAATTGTCACGCACGACGGAGGAGAAGGAGGTCCGCACAAAACTCTGCGCCGTCTCATCCATCAACCCGGCAATGCGCTGCCAAGCGGTGCCAAGCCGGAGGGCGGAAAAGCTGGACATGGAATTCTCCTTCAGCCGCGCATGGCTTGCAGTTGCGCGGGGTAGCCGGCGGGGTTCACCATCACGTCAATCAGGCTTGGGCCTTGATGCGCGAAGGCGGCATCGAGGGCGGCGATATAGTCAGCCTCGGTCGCGGCAGCAAAGCCCTTGGCACCGAAGCCTTCTGCGATGGCGGCGAAATCCGGCCGCGCCCAGCGCACGCCTTCGGGCGGCAATTGCCGCTGCTGCTGCTTGATATCAATCAGCGATAGCGCGCCATCATTGAAGACAATGGTGATGCAGGGCGCGCCGGCTTCGGCGGCAGTGGCGAGTTCCGCGATGCACATCATAAGGCCACCATCACCGGTGAAGGCAATGGCGCCATCAGTGCGGTTTTCCAACGCCGCAGCCAGCGCGGCGGGGAGTGCAAAGCCCATGGAGGCAAGACCGTTCGAGATCAGCACATCACGCGGTGCGGCGCATTCCCAGAAGGCAGTCGCGGAAAACATATGTGCGCCAGCATCCACGCTGATGCGCGGGCGGCGCCCGGCGCGGCGTGCGGCTTCCTGCGCCAGGGTTACGATACGTGGCGGCGCAACACCGCCTGTGCCTTGCCATGCCAAGGCCGCGCGCATCGCATCCCGATGCGCGGCAATCTCCGCAGCCTTCCAGGCACCGCGCGTGGCGCCTTGTGCCAGCGCGGTAAAGCTTGGCACCAGCGCGCCATGCAAGGCAGCGCTTGGTGTGACGTAATGCACGGGATGCGCGCGTAAGCCGATATCCAAGACTGGCGCCGTATAGCGCCAGGGTTGGAGGATAAGCTCTACGGGATCGAGGCCCGCCAGGATGATCAAATCCGCATCCTGCACGCAGGGCGCTTCCAACGAACCGCCAGTGAAAATGCCAACGAATTGCGGATCAGCATCGGCGATTACGCCCTTGGCCTTATAGGTCACCAGCGCGGGGCAACCCAATGCGGCTACCAAAGCACGCAGCGGTTCCGCTGCCACGACAGCCTCCACCCCCGCCAGGATCACGGGCTTGCGCGCCGCCGCAAGCGTCGCGCGCGCTTGCGCCAGGGCTGCGTTATCAAGTGGCGTGGATATGCTCGCCGGCGAAGGCAGCAATTCGCCTGCCGGGCGGCGCGCGGCTTCGCTGGTCAAATCCAGATGCACCGGGCCGATAGGCGCTTGCATCGCAAGATCAAGCAGGGCTTCGATCTCAGCAGCCGGATTGTCGCTGCGCGCTTGCGTATAGCCCTTCACCAACTCAGCAGTCGCTGCGCGCTGATCAAACACCTGATGCGTGATGTAGCTGAGTTGCTTATCCGTAAAACCATCGGTCAGCAGTAGCACCGGCGCGCGTTCCAGCGCGGCGCAGGCAATGCCATTCAGCGCATTCATCAGCCCCGGCCCCTTGGTGGTCAGCACCACGCCGGGCGCGCCGGTCACTTCCGCATCCGCCACCGCCATCATGGCCGCATTGCCTTCGTGGCGGGCGAGAATGAAACGCATGCCGAAACGCTCAGCCGCTGCGATGATATCCAGTGAAGAACCGCCGCCCGGCACGCCATAGATGCGCTTCGTGCCACGCCGCGCGAGCGCTGCCAGGAAATACTCCGCCGTATTCATGCGCGCGCCCGATCCGGCCAGAAGCGCACGCCGGCGCGGGCGAGGCCGCCGCCAAGGCCAATCGCCGTGCCATCGGCACGCCAACAAGCAGCACCTTCCATGCTGCCATCAGCGTGAAAGGCAATGGCATTCATCCCGCCGCCGACATGCGGCATGGAGGAGATTTGGTGCCCGCGCTTGGCCAGAGCTTCCAGCACCGCCGTAGCAAAGGCCGGTTCCACTTCCACCGCGGCACCTTGCGTCCAAAGCCGCGGCGCTTCCACTGCTTCCTGCAACGACATGCCGTGATCCACCAGATTGAGGAAACCCTGCATGACAGAACCGAAAATCCGCAGGCCACCTGGCATGCCAAGCGCATAAGCGGGCTTGCCATCACGCAAGGCAATCAGCGGCGCCTGGGATGTGGTGATGCGCTTGCCGGGTGCCACTGACAAAGCCTTGCCAGGGCGCGGATCAAACAGCGCCATGTAGTTGTTTGGGATCAGCCCCGTGCCCGGCACCAGAAAGCGCGCACCGAATAGCGAATTGATGGTCTGCGTCGAGCAAACAATATTGCCCTGATCATCCGCGACCGTGACATGGGTGGTATTGGCGCTCTCACCTGGGCTGACCCCCGGCCCCCAGGCTTGCGCGCGCGACATGTCCAAGGCGGCGCGGCGTTCATCGCCATAGGCGCGCGAAATCAGCCGCGCCACCGGTACATCCACAAAGGCCGGGTCAGCGGTGGCGGCGGCGCGATCGGCGAAGGCAATCTTCAAGGCCTCGGCCAACAGGTGCAGCGTATCGGCGCTGCCGAAACCCATGCCGCGCAGATCGAAGCCTTTCAGGATATTCAACATTTGCAGCACATGCACACCGGAAGAAGCGGGCGGCGGCGGCAGCAAAACCTCATAACCACGATAGGGGCCGCGCAGGGGGGCGCGTTCAATCGTTGCGAAATCGGCGATATCAGCCACCGAGACAATGCCGCCCGCTTTTTTGATGCCATCGGCAATCGTGCTGCCCAGGGCACCCTTCAGCACGCCCGGCCCTTCGCGGGCAATCAGTGTCAGGGTTTCGGCATATTCCGCCTGGATCAACCGGGCGCCTGGTTTGATCGGCGCGCCACCGGGCAGCAGCAGCGCAGCAATGGCGGGATCGCGCGCCAGATCGGGTGCCGCTTCCTTGATGCATTCCGCCAGATAGGGTGTGACGACAAAACCCCGCGCCGCATGGCCTATGGCCGGCGCCATCACATCCGCGAGTGGCATGCTGCCGAAGCGTTCCAGCGTTTCACACCAGGCGCGCAGATTGCCCGGCACGGCGACGGAAAGTGGGCCCACGATATTGGCGCGGCCCGTTGCTTCGAAATTCATCGCATTGGCGGGCTCGGCCGGCGTAAACATATCGGCGCGCGCGGCGGCGGGCGCGGTGGAAAGCCCATCAATCACGGTATGCCGCCCGTCCGGCAGGCGCAGATGCGCCATGCCGCCACCCAATATGCCGACCATCATGGGCTCCACCACCGTCAGCGCAAACAAGGCGGCGATGGCGCCATCCACAGCGTTGCCGCCGGCAGCGAGCATCTCGGCCCCCGCTGCTGAGGCGAGCGGATGGTTCGTCACCACCATGCCGCGCGTGCCGATGGCCGGGCGCTTATCCGTGGTGAAGCGCGAACCCGCGCGGGAGAGCCAATCCTGAGTCATGAGAGTTTTCTTTCTATTGCCGTACCCGCATGAGCATGAGCGCACCAACCGCCGCCACGCCCAGCAAGGCCGTGAACCACAAGGAAGCCGCGCCGAAATCCTCCAGTAGCAGCCCAAACAATAAGGGCGCGAAAGCCTGCGAAGCGCGTGCGGGCGCGGTAATAA
>JADCFR010000171.1 GCA_020249415.1 Roseomonas sp.
CGTAAAAATAACCCGTCTCCGCGCTGCTGACGAGGCGAATGAGGATCGTGTTTGACTTGGCCATGTCTCAAAACTCCAGGCCTGGGGCCAGGGGGCCTCAGGCATTCGAAGCCCCTACCTACTCAAGCGGGCGCTGACGTCAAGGGGTTTTTGAACCAAAGCCGCCCGCCATCATGGCCGGCGACCCGGTTCCGGGGGCGAGGCCCCCAGGGGTGGCTACCCTGCCCCTTCAATCACATTGCCGAAGCGCTCCCAGCTTTGCCCGGTCCAGCGCTGCAACTGCATCTGGCGGATCACATTGTAATTATCGGGCTGGCTCTGCACCTTGATCCCCGGAAGCAGGGTCGCGATGTCCATGGGGCGGATATTCCGCGCCTGGTTCATGACATTCTCCCGGCTGAAATCATTGCCGCATTGGCGCAGCACCTGGATCATGGTGGTGCCAACCCCGTAGCCATAGGTGTAATTATTGTCGCCCAAATCACCATCCGGCACAAAGCGGCGCATGAAGTCGCGCCATTCATTCATGCCTGGGTCCTGCGCCCAGGCCGGATCGGATTGGTCCTTCCGGTAGTCTGAGGTGATCAGGCCGACCCCCTTTTCGACCCCTGCCGGCTGCATGACCACACCGACCGAAACCGACACATTGGTCATGAACATCATGGGCCGCCAGCCAATATCATGCACGCGGCGAATGGCCTGGGCGGCGAAGCGCGGCACCACGCCGCAAATCAGCACATCCGCGCCCGAGGCCTGAAGCTGCACGATCTGGCTATCAATGGTGGGGTCGGTCGCTTCATTGGTGGCGGTGACCACCATGGAACGGAAGCGATCCTTCAGCACATCCTGCACGCCATGCAGATAATCGCGCCCGAAATCATCGTTTTGATAAAGCAGCGCAATCTTCGCATTGGGCCGCTGGTCCAGCACGTATTTGGTGTAGATTTGCGCTTCCACCCGGTAGCTCGGCTGCCAGCCGATGGTCCAGGGGAATTCGCGCGGATTGGCCCATTTATCCGCGCCCGTCGCCAGGAACAGATGCGGCACGGAACGCTGATTGACATAGCGATGGATGGCGCTGTTGGTCGGCGTGCCAAGCTGATTGAACAGGAAGGCGACACGGTCGCGTTCCACCAGGCGGCGGGTTTGTTCCAGGGTGCGCGGTGGCTGATAGGCATCATCCAACACGGTGAATTTGATGCGCCGGCCCGCGACACCGCCTTGATCATTCAGGCGCTTGAACATCGCTTCCAGGCAACGCGAAATCACCGAATAGGATGAAACCGGGCCGGATAGCGCATTGGTGCTGCCGATATGGATTTCGGTCGCGGTGACGCCCGGCGCTTCCTGCGCGGCGGCGATATTGGGCGCGGCCAGCGCGCCCGCGCTGCCGGCCAGAAGAAGACGACGTGAAATGGTCATGGTGAATTCCTCTCCGCTTGTTTTGCTTGTGGGTTTGCAGGCGATGAAAGCTTTGCCACAAGGCGCCGCACCAGACCGGCGAAGCCTTCCGGCAGAAGAAACAGGAAAATGATCAGGATCATGCCATAGATCACGCCCGGCGCGGCGCGGCTGATGCTCTCTGCGATGTTTGGCACAAACAGCACGAATAGCCCGCCAAAGACGGACCCCAGAATGGAGGCAACGCCCCCCACCACCATGCCGACAAAAAACGTGATGGACAGCAGGAAGGTGAAGCTATCGGGGGCGACGAATTCCACCGCCACGGCGGAAAGCGCGCCGGCGACGCCGGTGATCATGGCGCTCACGGCAAAGGCACCGGTCTTGAGTGCGGCGATATCCATGCCCATCGCCTCGGCGGCTATGGGATGGTCGCGCGTGGCCATCATCGCGCGGCCAATGCGCCCGCGAATGAGATTCCAGGCGAGCAGAAAGCAGATGCCCGCGATGACCAGCACATTGAGATACATGAATTGATCGGCATCGAGCGGCAGAAAGCGCGTGAGCCAGCGCGGCGGATCGGGCTTCATCAGGAAAAGCCCCTGCACGCCGCCGGTCCAGGCTTCGAGCGCCTTGTGCTTCAGCAATTGCGGCACCGCAACCGCGAGCGAAAAAGTCACCAGCGCCAGATAAAGCCCGCCCAAACGCAACGCGGGCAAGCCAACCGCATAGCCAACCAAGCCACAAACCGCGGCGGCAAAAGGCAGTGTCGCGTAAAAGGACCAATCGGCCTGCACCATCAGGATGGAGGTGACATAGGCGCCAATCGCGAAAAACGCGCCATGGCCCAAGGATATCTGCCCATTATAGCCCGTGACGATGTTAAGCCCGAGCACCGCAAGCGACATGATGACCGCGAGCGTCAATTGGAACAGGTGAAAACCCTCCAGCACCCAAAGCGGCGCCAAAGCCGCCGCAAGGCCGAGCAGAACAAGCAGCAAGCGTGCGGGGGACAGCTTCATGCCCCTAGACCCGCGTAAACACAACGCGGCCAAAGAGGCCTGAGGGTTTCAGCACCAGCACACCGATAATGATCACCAATGCGACCGTCAGCTTCAGATCTGTGCCGACGATATAGGCACCCGCAAGGTTTTCCAGCACACCCACCAGAAAGCCGCCCATCACCGCCCCTGGCGGATTATCAATCCCGCCCAACAAGGCACCTGCAAAGGCATAAAGCAGAATGCCAAGCATCATATTCGGATCAAGAAACACAATGGGCGCGACCATCATGCCAGCGACCGACCCAATCGCCGCCGCCAGGCCCCAGCCAAGGGCCAGCATGACATCCACGCGAATACCAACCAGCCTTGCCGAGCGCGGGTTATAGGCTGCGGCCCGCATGGCGAGCCCCAGCGATGTTTTGGTGAAAAACAGATAGACCAGGATCAGCACCGCGAGTGTCACCACAACACTGCCAAGCTGATGCGCCGAAAAAAGCCCCCCCAACATCGGCCCGCCACCTTCAAAGGGTGAAGGGAACATCTGGATTGTATAGCCAAAGACCCAGCCGGTCATATTGCCGATAATCAGCAGCATGCCGATATAAACGCCAACATGTGTCAGGATCGGCGCATGCTGCACCGGGCGCATGATCAGGCGTTCCACCAAGGCACCAATAACGAAGGACACCACCAGCGTTGCGACAAAGGCCACCCAATAGGGCAGGCCAGCCTGGATCATGGTCAGCGCAATGAAGGTCGAAAGTGTTGCCATTTCGCCTTGCGCGAAATTCACATGATGCGTCGCCTGATAGATCATGACAATCGCCAGCGCGACCGAGGCATAAATTCCCCCGGTGGCAATGCCGGCCGTCAATTGCAGAAGAAAGGCTTCCATCCTTCAATATCCCAGATAGGAACGGCGAATGGCCTCATCCTGCCGGATCTCGGCAGCGGGGCCTGACATGACAATGCGGCCGGTCTCCAGCAGATAGGCGTGATCGGCCAGATCAAGCGCCAGATTGGCGTTTTGTTCGACCAGCAGAATGCCAACGCCGCTTTCTTCGCGAATGCGGCGCAGAATGCCGAAGATATCCTGCACGATCAGCGGCGCGAGGCCAAAGCTTGGTTCATCCAGCAACAGGAGCTTTGGCTTCAGCAGCAAGGCGCGCGCGACGGCGAGCATTTGCTGCTCCCCGCCCGAAAGCGTCCCCGCCTGTTGGCGCCAGCGTTGCTTGAGGCGCGGGAACCATTCCCACATGCGCGCGAAATCCGCTGCCACATCAGGATCACGCCGCGTATAGGCGCCCAGGCGAAAATTCTCCTCCACCGTCAATTCCATGAAGGTGCCGCGCCCATCGGGCACATGCGCAACACCAAGCCGCGCGATGGATTCCGTCATCAACCCCGTGATGCGCTGGCCGGCCAGCAGAACCTCCCCTTCCGGGCGAATAAGGCCCGAGACAGCACGCAAGGTTGTGGTCTTGCCCGCGCCATTGGCGCCGAGCAGCGCAGTCACACCGCCTTCCGCCACCGCGAAATCCAGCCCGAACAATACTTGTGTTGGGCCGTACCCGGCGCGCAGGTTTTTCACTTCAAGCAGCATGGGCCGCATCCGTATGGCCATCACCGAGATAGGCGCGGATCACCTCTGGGCTGCTCCGCACTTCCGCGGGCGCGCCATCGGCGATCTTCTTGCCGAAATCGAGCGCCACCACCTTGTCCGACACACGCATCACCAGTGACATGTGATGTTCCACCAAAAGGATGGCGAGATTGAAGCTGGCCCGCACCTCCTGGAACAGCTTGGCCAATTCATCCACCTCACCGTGATTGAGCCCGCCCGCCGGTTCATCCAACAATAAAAGCTTGGGCCGGCTGATCAGGGCGCGCGCCATCTCGACCCGTTTTTGCGTGCCAAAGGGCAGATCAATCACTGGCAGATCAGCCACCGCTTCCAATTGGAGCAGCGCCAGCAATTCCGCCGCGCGGTCCCGCGCTGCCTTGTCTTCCGCCCGCGCCCGCGGCAGCCGCAGCGCATTGGCAAGAAACCCGGCGCGACCAGCGGAATGCGCGCCGGCCAGGATGTTTTCCCGCACCGTCATGGATTTGAACAAGGCGAGGTTCTGGAAGGTGCGCCCAAGCCCAAGCGGCGCCATGCGGTGGCGCGGTTCATTGGTGGTAATATGGCCATCAAAGCGGACATTGCCCTCATTCGGGCGATAAATGCCGCTGATGACGTTGAAAAGCGTGGTCTTGCCGGCACCATTGGGGCCGATTAGGCCGCAGATTTGGCCCGCCTCCACATCAAAGGAAACGCCTGCAACAGCAGTGACGCCGCCGAAACGCACGACAATATCGCGCACCTCAAGCAGCGGCATGGCGCATGGCCCTTTCGCCTGCGGTCAAGCGCCGCGCCCGATGGCAAGTGTTGGCCATCTCTCCTCCCCACACGCTGCCTTTGGGTTCAGTGGGCTTGGGCAGTCGTGTCGCTGCCATCTAGCCGTGGTTTCGGCCCGTTAAGCAAGCGGCAAATTGCCAAGGCTTGACCCGCGCGGCCCGGCCCCGCAGGCTTTCCCTAACATGGGCGGCATATTGGTTATTGGATCCTATAATCGCGACACGGTGCTGCGGCTTGACCGCTTCCCCGCACCCGGCGAGACCATGACCGCGCTTGGCATGGCCGAATTTCATGGCGGCAAGGGCAGTAACCAGGCGGTGGCGGCAGCGCGCGCGGGGGGGCGCGTTGGGATCATCGCGGCCCTTGGC
>JADCFR010000172.1 GCA_020249415.1 Roseomonas sp.
CATGCGCGCAACACGGCCAAGCATGGCGGGCAAAACTGCCCCAGGCGAAGCATGTTTCACCCCATGCCGACGCACCGAAAAAGGCGAGCGGAAGCGAATAAGCCCGCCCGTGACGCTGACAACATCCACAAAGCTGGCACGCCCATGATCCACCCGTTCGGGTACGACACAGACGCGCAATGCGCGCGGCGCACCACGAATCGCGATACCTTGCCGCAAGGCATCCAGCATCGCGTTGGCCGCTTCATCGCGCCAGGCGATCGCTATGCCGAATACACGCAATTCCACCACAAGGTGCCGCCCTTCAAGCCAGGCGCGGATCACAATTGGCTTTGCCATTTCTTCAATATCGTGCGGCAATTGGCTGAAAAGTACATCGTAAGGATGGGCGCGTGCGCGGCCCGTTAGCGTGCGTGGTTCCGCCTGCCGATGCAGCGCCGCACCAAAGGCACCGCGCACACGTTCAGCCAATTCTGGATAATCTTCCATATCTGCCGGGCGCGGGCAGATGAAGCGAAAGCTCTCAAATGTCCAAAGCTCAGCCAATTCTCGCAGCCCCACTGCAAGGGGTGGTTCGCGCAAGCGCTGCACCAGCGCCGCGAGGTCCGCCCTTGCCATACTGTCTTGCGAAAGCATTGCTGCGTCAGAATAGCAGAAAGTCATCAGCTTCAGGCAGCTTGGCGCAGCCAAAAGCAAGGCTGGCGCGCCGCCCCGCTTCGGTCACGGCATAAACCCGCAGGCTATCATCCGGCCCCAAAAGCAGCGCCGCCTTACGCGCCAGGGCGCGCGCTTCCGCCAGTGTCAGCCGCCCTTCAAATACGCTGCGCTGCACCCTGTCCAGTGAATCTTCCAAAAGCGCTGCCAGCCTTGTCCGTGGCGCATCACGGCTGACATCATAGGCAAAGACGAAAAGATGCGAAGGCCGCGCCATTTCAGTAATCCATCCGATAAGGTTCATATGCCGCGCCATCTTCGCAATAAGCGGCATAGGCAAGCGCCTGTTCTTCAAAAACACCCCGCCAGACCATCTTCGTACCGCTTCGCTGGCCAGTCACGGGCCGTGCCACCCATGCCTCATAGCCGCGGATGCAGGCGCCATAGCCTTCCTGTGTCAGGCGCCATGAATCGCCCCAGGCTTCGAATTGCTGCCTTTCCAGAGCACGACGACCAAACAGCGCAAGCGCACAGGCTTCAACAATGGGTGCGCGAAACTCTTCCATCAGGTCATGCACCAGCGCTTCCACGCCATCTTCCGTCGCATGCAAGACGGCGAAGCCCGTATGCAGCCCGTGACGTTCCAGGGCCACTTCCATATCGCGCGCCAGCAGGCTGGAAAGCAGATCAAGTACCACATTCATCGCATCCTGCCCCCGTCTGCGTCGCCGCTGACCGCCGAAGAATTCCGGCTTGCCAAGGCTTGCGGCCAAAAGGGGCCAGTAAAGCGCTGCTGCTTCCCCTTCCTGGCCCATGAGCGCCGCCGGCGTATCCAGCCTTGGGTTCAACAAGGCCGCCCGCGCCATGCGACTGAGCCTTGGTGCCGCCTTGATAACGCCTGCCGTGAAATCTTCCCCCTTGCGCCCGCGTGCCAGCCGCTTCAGTAGCGTCCGCTGAGACTGAATACGCCCGCCGACAATACTGCGCGCCAAGCCAAGCCGACGCGCCGGGTCAAGTGCCACTGCCGCCTGAGCAAGCTGCCGGCGCGCCCGCCCGGACCCGGCCGGAGTCCAGCGCCCAAGCGCGCGCCCCCAGCCATCGGTGCGCAGCAGCACCGTATCCGTGGCGGCGGCAAGGTCTAATGCTGCCGCATCCAGCCCCACCTGACGCCCCAGTTCAATTCGGTCCACCCGATGCGGCGCCAGGCGCAGCAGCGCCGAGCCCTGTTCCTGCACCACAAAGCTTTCCCCCTCAGCGCTCAGGGATCGGCCTGGCTGCAGCACATAAAGCACGCGCTGGCGCGCGGCCCATCGGCCGGGCGCTTCACGCGCTGCATCGGGTTCCTGTAGGTCCTGGTCTTCATCTGCGGCTTCCACCAGGGCCATGGAAGCCTTCAGTGCGGCTTCATCCGGGAAGTCATCCGGCGGCACTTCCTTCACCACCATGCCCTTGACAAAAAGATGGCCCAGAAAGCGCAGCCCCTGATCAAAGCTGGTGATGCGAGACCGCGCCGCGTTCAATTCAAGCCCATGTTCCGCCAGCAGCGCGGCCATGCGTGCCAAGGCATCTTCTGCCATGGCCTCATTCTTACAAAGAATGACGAAATCATCGGCGAAGCGCACCAGGCGCAAACCACGCCCCATGATCGCTTCATCCACATCATCAAGGTATAGATTGGCCAGCAGCGGCGATAGCGGAGAGCCCTGGGGCAGGCCGCGCCCGGCAAGGCTGTGATGTTCCAACCAGGTGCCAATCAGGTCCAGCAGCGGCGCATCATCAACCGATCTTTCAAGCCGCGCCAGCAACCTGTCATGCGGGATGCGTTCGAAATAGCGCTGGATATCGCCATCCACCACCCAGCGGAATCCATCACGCCGATGCTTGGCCACGCGCTGAATGGCCTGCATGACAGATCGCCCCGGGCGATAGGCGAAGCTGGCATCTTCAAATTCAGCATCGAGCAAAGGGGTCAGGATTTCGGCCACGGCCGCCTGGGCGATGCGGTCCTGGATGGGGGGAATATCAAGCGGCCTGGTGCCGCCATGGCGCTTGGGGATCAGCACCCGGCGCACGGGCCCCGGCGTGTAATGCCCATGCCTGAGGTCATGGGATAGGCGAGAAAGCCGGCCATGGGCGGTGGGTTCAAAGCGCTGGATGGTCACGCCATCCCCCCCGGCGGCGCCATTATTCGCGCGCACCTTTTCCC
>JADCFR010000173.1 GCA_020249415.1 Roseomonas sp.
CGCGCAGAATGTAATTCGCAATGTCATGCACGCGCGGATCGCCAAGCTGGCCATCACGCAACCGGCTGACGGCATCATATTCATAAAGGCCCTGCTGCGCCTTGGTGGTGGATTTGATGTGCCATTCAATCAGCGGATAGCCGAGCGCCATGGCGATTTCCTGCGCGAGCACGGTCTTGCCCGTGCCGGGTTCGCCCTTGATCAGCAGCGGGCGTTCCAACGCCACCGCGGCATTCACCGCAACCTCCAGCTCTCGGGTTGCGACGTATCTTTCAGTGCCTTTGAACTGCGCCACGCTCTGCTCCGTCTTTCTGGCCTTATGGTCGGGCGGGCGCCCCTTGCGCGCAAGCCCCCGAATCACTCGGCGGGGGTCAGGCGCAGAAGGGCTCCTTCCGCGCGCGGGGCGCCGGGGGCGGAAACCCGCACATCGGCGGCGACCAAGGCGCCTTCGGCATCCATCACCGCTATGCGGTAAAAGCCGGGGCCAGGCGGGGTCCAGCCCAATTCGCGCCGCGCCGCATCCCGCGCAAGCGGCGCGCCATCCACCAGAAAAACCAATGGCCGTCGCCCGCCGGCCACGCGCAGCACCACCGGCCCCGCGCCTTCCGCCAGAACCGCGCCGGGCGGGGGGAAGATCAGGCGCAAGGGATCGCTGCCCAAGGCCGCCATCGGCGCATCCGGGCGGCTTGGCGCGCGTTCCAACGGTGCCTCCGGCAACAACGCAAAAACCCGCGCGAGTACGGGCAGCGCCGCATCCCGCCCGGTCAGGCCGGGGATGGGCGTACCATCGGGCCGCCCCACCCAAACCCCAGCGACATGCCGGCCATCAAAACCAAAGGCCCAGGCATCCCGCCCACCCCAGGAAGTCCCGGTCTTCCACGCGACGCCGCGCGGCCCGCCGCCCGGAAATTCCTGCACCAAAAGCCCAGCCACGGCGGCTGCCGCGCGTGCTTCCAAAACCGGCGCGCCTTGTGGCGCCGGCCCAGGGGTGAAGCGCAGGCCACCCGCCCGCCCACCATCACCGAGCAGCGCATAAAGCCCAACCATGTCACGCAGCGTTGTCCCCGCGCCCCCAAGCGCCAAGGGCAGTGACGCATCCACCCCGCGCGGCAGCACTGGCGCTGCCCCGGCTGAGCGGAGCGATGCCGCAAACCGCGCCGGCCCAATGCCATCCAATAAGGCGACTGCGGGCAGGTTGAGCGAAAGCCGCAGGGCCTCGGCCGCCGTGATGCGGCCCACAAAACCGCGATCGAAATTCTCCGGCGCATAGGCGCCAAAGCGGCGCGGCAGATCGGAAAGCAGCGTATCGGGCCGCACCAAACCCTGTTCGAAGGCCATGGCATAGAGAAAGGGTTTTAGCGCGGAACCAGGCGAACGGGTCGCACGCGTCAAATCAAGCGCCCCGGCGCGGGTCTCGGCGCCAAAGGCCCCACCCACCAAGGCGCGGGTTTCGCGCGAATGCAGTTCAGTGATGATCAGCGCCACGCTGGCCCGCTCCGGCAACCGCAGCAGCGCCTGCTGGGCCAGCCTTTCGCTGGCGCGTTGCAGCCCGGCATCCAGGCTGCTGCGGATGGGCGATCCGCCCTGCCGCGCCAATTCCCGCGCGAGATGTGGCGCCAGCCCCGGCATGGGCAGCCGCGCATTCGGCAAGGGCGCCGCCAAAGCCAAAGCCTGATCCTCGGCGGAAAGCATCGCAGCCCCGCGCCGGCGCAGCACATCATCGCGCGCCGCGCGCGCCGCTTCCGCATGGCGGTCAGGGCTGAGCGCTGCCGGGCGACGCGCCAGGGCAATCAGCAGCGCTGCTTCCGCCGCATCCAGCCGGTGCGCGGGCCGGCCAAACCAGGCGAGTGCGCCGGCGCGTATCCCTTCAATATTGCCGGTCTGTGGGGCCAGCGTCAGCCAGATGCCGAGGATTTCGCGCTTGCTGAAGCGTGCTTCCAATTGAAAGGCGCGGAAGATTTCAATCGCCTTGGCGCTGAGCCCACGCGGGCGTGGTTCCAAAAGCCGCGCCGCCTGCATGGTGATGGTGGACCCGCCCGAGACAACCCGCCCCGCGCGCAGCCATTGCCCCGCCGCGCGCGCCAAGGCCAGCGGATCAACGCCGGCATGGTCATAAAAGCGCCGATCCTCCGCCGCGATCAGCAGATCGAGCAGAATGGGGGAGACATCTTCGGGCCGTGTCGCCAGCCGCCAAAAGCCGCCCGGCGCGGGCAGGACAGAAAGAATGCGCCCGTCGCGATCCTGTACCTCCACGCCCACAGCATGCAGGCGCGTGAGATTGGGCGGGAAAAGCCGATCCAGCGCGAAGGGCGCGAGCAACAGCGCGCCGAGGCAAGCGGCGAGCATCCATAGCCGCCGCTGGCGCAGCATGGCGCGCGGCGGCGTCACAGGCGGGCTCTGTTCTGATGCATCAAGCGCATGTCATTCGGGGTCGCTCGATCATGTCAAGCAAAAGCTGGCGCGTGCCCCTGGGCGGCTTCCTGAATTCCGATAAGCTTCGGCAATACGCGCGCTATTGGTGGGCGCGGGATGAAGGGGGCGGCCATGGCGATCAGCATCGGCATTGTGGGCTTGGGGCAAATCGCGCGCAAACGGCATGTGCCGGCCATCGCGGCCAATGCTGGCTTTACCTTGGTGGGGCTTGCTGATCTTGGCGGCGGCGAACCGATTGCGGGTTTGCCCATCTACATGGACCATCAGGCCATGTTCGCCGCTTGCGCGCTGGATGCGGTGGCGATCTGCACACCGCCCGCGGCGCGCTTTGCTATTGCGCGCGATGCGCTGCTGGCAGGCAAGCATGTGCTGTTGGAAAAGCCGCCCGCCGCGACAATGGGTGAGGCAGAGGCGCTGGTGCAATTGGCAGCGCGCTCTGGCCGCGTTCTCTATGCGTCCTGGCATTCGCAATGCAATCGCGCGGTAGAGGCTGCGCGCGTTTTTCTCGCGGATAAGCATTTGGCCAAGCTGCGCGTGGAGTGGCATGAGGATTTTC
>JADCFR010000174.1 GCA_020249415.1 Roseomonas sp.
CCTGTTCGCCGACGGCTCGTGCTGGTCCGAGGTCATTCCACGCCTGCAGGCCGTTTGGATGTCCCCGCGTATCGCGGCGGAGGTGCGCGCCATTGCCCCCGGCTTGCGTGATCGGGATTTTGGTGTGGTCGGCTATCATGAACCTTCACTGCAATTCGCGCTTGGTGGCGGTATTGCGCTGCTGCGTGATGGTGCAGCGGCAGCCGAGTTTCTGGCGGAAAAGCCCGGGCGGGTGGTGGCGGTTTCGCATCGGCAGGAAGCGGCGTTTCGCGCAGCGGCAGCGGAACGTGGCATCACGCCGCGCGATGCCGGTTCTGTCACGGGGCTCAATTACGTGCGCGGGCGCTGGCTCACGCTGCTGATTTTCAAGGTGGATTGAATGTTCGAATGGGTGGCGCGCCAGGTCGCGGAAACCGGGCTGATGGGCGTGTTTGTGCTGATGGTGGCGGAGAACATCTTTCCGCCCATCCCATCTGAAATCATCATGGCCGCATCGGGCTTCGCCGCCGCGCGGGGTGAGATTTCGTTGATTGGCGTTATTGTGATTGGTGTGCTTGGCACCGTGGTCGGCAATGCCTTTTGGTATGAAATCGGGCGCTGGTTCGGCATGGAACGCATCCGCCCGCTGGTCGCGCGCTATGGTAAATGGTTCGCGATTGAAACAGAAGACATGGACCGGGCGGAACGTACGCTCAAGCGCTGGGGACCCTTCGCGCTTTGCTTCGGGCGCATGCTGCCTGGCATTCGCACCATCATTTCCATCCCTGCCGGCATGGTGCTGATCCCGCGCGGCGTTTTCTATGTCTGGACGGCGATTGGCTCAGCGATTTGGCTGAGCTTCCTCGCCATTGCCGGCTATTGGCTCGAAGACCATTATGATCGCGTGCAGCATTGGGTGGAGCCCCTCGCCTGGGTGGTGGTGGGCGGTTCCATCGCGGCCTATGCGCTGCATTTGGTCTATGCCTTTCGGCGCGCGCGGCGCCGGCGGGATCAAGCGTAACGCGCCAGCGCCTGTTCCAAGGACGCGAAAGCATTGGCCAAGGCGGCATTCATCGCGGCTGCGGCCTGTTCGGGGCGCGGTGCATTATTGGGTAAGGCAGCGCTGCCGGTGCTGAGCATCTGCCCCAATACGCGGGGCGAGGTTTCGCGTTCCGAGATCAGCACGAAGTTCAATTCAGCTTCCGCCTGACCCCGGGCGCGATTGGCCAGCAGCCGCGTCAATTCTCCTTCCAAGACCAGATCAGCATTGGCGCGGCTGCCGGGTGCGAGCACGGCGGCGAAAAGCCTGGCATCCATCAGCCAACGGCGCAAAGCCTGTTCTGCAGCCTCGGCAGGTGGGGCGATCCATTCGGCGTAGAAATCAATCTCCTCGGTCCCATCGGGACGAATGCTCCGCAGCCCCCGCACATCCAGCGCGGGCGGTGCGCGCAGCGTCCTCAGCAGCAATGTCCGCCGCCCACGGCCGCGCCAGCCCTCACCCTGTCGGCGTGGTTCCAGCGCATAGCGCAGCACTTCCTGATAAGGCCGATCCGGCAGGACAGAACAGGCAGAGGCAAGCAAAGGTGCAGCCATTAAAAGGGCGCGGCGGTGTAAGGGCTTCATGTCAGCGGCGTTCCCGATTGGGCGGCGGCGGTGGCGCGCCGAGCAGGGTTTGCGATGGGTTGCGCCGCAGCGCTTCCGTGGTATCGCGCAGATTGGCGACCGAAGATCGCAAATCCCGCATCAGTGGTGAGAGATCGGCTTGCAGATCGGCGGTGGTGCCGCGCGCGGTGCGCAGTGTCTGTTCAAGCGCCGTGACAGCGGCGGGAATGCGCGCCAATGCATCGCGCACTTCGCGGCTTGACATCAATTCCTGTGTGCTGCGTCCGGCCTCACCCAAATGGTGGATCGCATCGCGCAATTCGGCTGCGGTATCTTCAAAGCGCGCCTTGCGGATTTCGGCGCGGAGCTCAGTCAGCGTCTCACTGGCTTCACGCAGCGCAATGGCGACTTCCCCACCATTCACCTGGCGGCGCAAATCAGCCATGAGGCCGGCGGCGTTATTGACCAGGGCTTCGATATCGAGCGCTTCCAGCCGGCGCAAAATCTGCTCTGCCGCGCTAGTGACCTGCGTGATGGTGGAAGGCACGGCGGGGACGTGATCATAGCGCGGCTTCCAGGGCACTTGAATGGGTGGGTAGCGTCTTGGGTCCAGAATATCAATTTCCAGATAGGTAACACCAGTGATCCCCTGGGAAGCAATGCGCGTGCGCAAGCCGGCCGCGATCATATCGTCAAGCGAGGTGATACGTGCCACGGCGCGCTCCACCGCAAAGCGTATCACCACCAATTGCATCGCCGCGCGATTGGCGTGCGATTCTGGCATATCATAGATAGCGGCTGCCAGTGAGATTTCGGTCACGCGCCCAATCTGCACACCGCGAAAGCGCACCGATGCCCCGACATCGAGTCCGACGATGGATTCCCCCACATAGGTCTCAAAATAATCTGATTGTCTGCCGAATTGACCTGCGGTGAGATACAGAATGAAGCCGATCGCCAGCGCAATGGTAGCAAGTGCGAGCATGCCGACGCGTAGAAATAGCGTATTGGGCGGTTTTGCCATGTCAGGCAGCCTCTCGCCGGAAGAAGGATCGAACCGTGGGATGGGTTGCGGTATCGCGCAATTCGCGCGGCTTGCCCATGGCGATCATGCCGCGCGCTTCCTTGTCCAGCATGATGCAGCGATCCCCAATGGCCAGAATGGATTGCAATTCATGCGTTACAACAACAAAACTAGTCCCGGTACTGCGCGCAATATCCAGGATCAGCTTGTCCAACCCCGCCGAGGTAATGGGGTCAAGCCCGGCAGAGGGTTCATCCAGAATCAGCAAGGGCGGATCGAGCGCCATGGCGCGCGCAATCCCGGCGCGCTTGGCCATGCCGCCGGAAATCTCGGCGGGGAGCAAGCCTGCCGCATCGCCAAGCCCAACCAGGCCAAGCTTGGCCCGTGCCAGGGCTTCGCGTGCCGGGCGCGGCAAATCCGTGTGTTCTTCCAGGGGCAATTCCACATTCTCGGATAGCGTCATATTGCCAAAAAGCGCGCCGGATTGCCACATCACGCCAATCCTTTGCAGCAGCGCAATGCGCCCTGCCGCATCCGCTTCCGCCAGATCAACGCCAAGGATTTCAGATCGCCCGGCAGCGATGGGCACAATGCCAATCAGCGCCTTGAGCAAGGTTGATTTGCCGCAGCCGGAACCGCCCAGGATGATGAAGACCTCACCGCGCTTCACTTCAAAGGACACATCCTTGAAGATGGTGCGCGGGCCGAAGCTGACGGCCAGGTTTTCGACGCGGATGATTGTTTCGTCGCTCATATGCCAAGCCTGAAGAAAAGAATGGCGAAAACGCCATCCATGGCAACAATGGCGACAATGCCGCCCACCACGGCGGCGGTTGCGGCATCACCCACGGCACGCGGGCCGAAGCCGGCGGAGAGCCCGGCGCGGCAGCCAATGGCTGCAATCACCAAGCCAAAGCAACAGGATTTGAACAGGCCGCCCATCAGATCCCCAAGGGCCAGCCATTGTTGCAATTGGTTGGAAACCGCGCTCCAGGGAAAGCCGAGGCTCTGCATCACCACGGTCATGCCTGTCAGCCCGGCCAGGTTCATCACCAAGGTCAGCACCGGCATCACCAATATCCCCGCCAGGATGCGCGGCAGGACCAGCATCACCATGGGGTCAATGCCCATGATGCGGAGCGCGTTCACTTCCTCATTCACTGTCATGGTGCCGAGTTCAGCAGCGAAGGCCGATCCCGTCCGCCCGGCGAGCACCACGCCGGCCAGAAGCGGGCCCAATTCGCGCAGCAGCGAAATGCCCACCAGATTGGGCACGAAAATCTCCGCGCCAAAACGCTTGAGCGGGATGGAGGATTGATAGGCCAGGATCAGCCCGATCAGAAAACCCAGCAGCAGCGTCAGCGGAAAGGCGCGCAGCCCGATCTCATCCAAATGGCGGAGGAATTCCGCGCCGCGAAAGAGTTTCGGGCGGAAGATCACGCGCAAGGCGGCGACCAAGGCTTCACCGGCAAAAGCAATGCCGGAAAGCGCGGCTTGGATCCCGCCATAAACCGTACCGCCGAAGGCCGTGATGGGCGCGAAGTCGCGTGGCGGTTCGGCGGGCACCGGTGCAGCTTTCAAGGCGGTGCGGTTGCGTTCCAGTACCGCCAGCACGTCAGGCGCCGCGCCCAGCACCGGCACATCATCTCCCGCGCGCAGTACCAAAATGGCGCCAGCGCTATCGAGCAACTCTACCCCGGAAAGATCAATCGCCTGGGGTTTTTCTGCCAAGGCGCGCGTCATGGCGGGCCAAAGCGCTGCCGCACCGGCGGCATCCAGCCTGCCGGTCACCAGCAGCGTTCGACCTTCCCGCGTGGGGCGCAATGTCAGGGCGGCTTGGCTCATGTCTTCGGCTACAAAGCGCAGCTTTGCGAGGTTTCCGCAAGCGCATCAAGGCCCTTGCCATTAGCGCCAGAGCGCATGGATCAGCACCGCCGCCGCGACCGAGACATTCAGGCTTTCCACCGCGCCGGAACCTGGCAGCGTGACGCGCGCCGCGCAGGCAGCGATGCTCTCGCGCGATAACCCCTTTTCCTCATTGCCCAGCACCAGCGCGAAGGGGCGCCCGCGCGGCAGGGCCTCCGGCGCCACGCCATCCCGCGCCACGGCGGCAAGGCTCAGCATCTTGGGCGCGATTGCGCGCAACAGGGCGGGCAGGTCCGGCGCCTGGAATACCTCCAGCGCTTCCAGGCCGCCCTCGGCAGTGCGGAGCGCCGCATCGGAAAGCCGCGCCTGACGCTGGTCGCCCGAGATCACCAGCGCCTTGCAGCCGAAAAACGCGGCGGATCGTGCAATGGCGCCAAGATTATGCGGATTGCCGATGCCATCCAGAATGGGCAGCACTGGTGCGGCCCAAAGGATCGGCGGCAGGTTGCTGGCGTCCAAAAGGGGAACGCCGCGCGGGCGCGCCACCGCGACCATGCCGCCATGATGCGTGGTGCCGGCGATGCGCTGCAATTCCTCGGTCGGGACTTCGCGATAGGGTAGGCGGCGCTTGGCCAAGGCCGCGCAATAGGCGCCTGCTTCCTGCCGACGCATCGGCGTATAGAAAAACCGCAGCACATCAGCTGGCCGATGCGCGAAAAGCGCGGCCACCGCGGCCGGGCCGCAATGCCGATCCGGTTCCAGGGCTTTGCTCACGGCGTGGCTAATGCCTTGATCTTTTCCAGCACGGCATCGGGGATATCGAGCCCATCAGCGGCAGCGCGGATGGTTTGCGCATCGCGCTTGGCGCCGGGCAGGCGCACACCCTCATCGGCCTGCATGGCGGCGATGAGCGTTTCAATCCGCGCGGCAAAGCCATCTGTGCCCGCCAGCGCGCCAGGGTCTATCACCAGCAATGCCTGGCCCAGGCGCGGGCGATTGCCTTCATCCTGGAAGAAGCTATCGGCTTCAAAGCCGAAGGCCGCGCCGGTCAGCGCGCAGCAAAGCAATTCGACAATCAGCGCGAGCAAGGCGCCCTTGGTGCCGCCCATGGCGAGCATGGCGCCCGATAGCGCGGCCTTGGCATCGGTGGTGGGGCGGCCTTCGGCATCAAGCGCCCAGCCTTCGGGAATGGCGCGGCCTTCCTTGGCGGCGACCATGATCTTGCCGCGCGCGACCTCCGATAGCGCCATATCAATCACGAGCGGCGGCGCGGCGCGGCGCGGGAAAGCTGCCGCCACCGGGTTGGTGCCCATCAAAGGCCGGCGCCCGCCCGGCACGGGCATGGCGGCGGGAGAATTGGTGAAGGCCAGCGCCACCAGCCCCTGTTCCGCCAAGCGACGCACTGGCAGGCCCATGGCGCCGGAATGGTGGCTATTGGTGATGCCGATGAAGGCAATGCCGTGGCCGCGCGCGCGCCAGGCGGCTTCCTGTTCCGCCAAGGCAAGTGCCGGGTAAGCCAGCCCATGCCTGCCATCAATCAGCGCAGCACCGCCGCGTTCATTGATGATGCGCGGTGTTGCCTTCCCATCCGCGCGACCATTCCTCAGAAACGCCGCATATTGCGCCACGCGCGACAGCCCATGTCCCGCCTGACCGGCGGCTTCGGCCGCGACCAATGCGGCGGCAGTGCGCTTGGCCATCTCGGGTGCGGCGCCCGAGGCACTCAGCGCCGCCACGACAAGTTGTTCAGCCTCAGTCAGGGAAAGTCGCATCAATCCGCCTTCAATTTCGCTTCCTGCACCAGCCTGGCCCAGCGGTCAGTCTCGGCGCTGATATAGGCCGCGCTGCGCGCCCTGTCCCAGGCTTCCACCGTAAAGCCCCCCTCGCGCGCGCGCCGAGACACTTCGGGGTCGCGGATCGCGGCCAGGGTATCGGCTTCCAGCTTGGTCAGGATGGGCGCGGGCACCGCCGCATTGGTCATCATCGCGGTCCAATTGGTCATTTCAAGTTCGGGTGAGCCCGCTTCGCGCACGGTGGGCACATCCGGCACCAGGGGATGGCGCGCAGCAGAGGTGATGGCAAGCGGGCGCAGCCGCCCGCCTTGGATTTGCGCTATGCATTCCGGCAGGTTGGAGACCATGAAGTCCAGATTGCCCGCTGCGAGGTCCGTGACCGAAGGCGCGCCGCCACGATAGGGCACATGGGTAATCCGGTCCCCGGCACCGGCGACGCGGCGCACCAATTCCAACCCCAGATGCGGCGGTGATCCATTGCCGGATGATCCGGCATTCAGATTGCGCTCTCGGGCCTGTGTCAGCAGATCAGCCAGGCTTCGTGCCGGGTTGCGTTCCGCATTCACCACCACGACAAGCGGCAGCGACCCAAGAACCGAAATCGCCGTGAAATCCTGGCGGAAATTGAAGGGGGCATTGGGAAACAAGGACGCATTCACTGTATGCGTCATGGTGATGGCAAGCAGCGTATAGCCATCGGCCGGGCTTTTCGCTGCTGCATCGGCGCCTATCAGCGCATTCCCGCCGGCGCGGTTTTCGATGATCACCGGCTTGCCCCAAATCTCCGACAGTTTCTGGCCCACCAGGCGCGCCATGATGTCGGTCAGCCCGCCCGGCGGGAAGGGCACAATGTAGCGCACAGCGCGATCGGGGAAGGCGCCTTGGGCTTGCGCGCGGCCGATCAGCGCGGCGGCGGGCAGGGCAGCGAGCACATGGCGGCGGGTTGGGCGCATCGGGTCTCCTCCTGTGGCTTGGGCCGGCTTTCCGGCTCTTGCTGGTAAGCGTAGCCCAGGGCGCGGCGCTGCCCTATAGGTTTTTCATCTGAAGCTTGAACCGGGGGATTGTCGCGTGACACCTGTCGAGAAAATCCGCGAATGGCATGAAGAACTCACCGCCTGGCGGAGGGATTTCCATGCCCATCCCGAATTGGGGTTTGAGGAAGTCAGGACCAGCGCGCTGGTGGCCGAACGCCTCGCTTCCTGGGGGATTGATGTGCACCGCGGCATTGGCAAGACCGGCGTGGTGGGCGTTCTGCGGAATGGCAACGGTCAGGGCCGGCTTGGGCTCCGTGCCGATATGGATGCGCTGCCCATGCCGGAAGCCAATGGCTTCGCGCATAAATCCGGCATTGACGGCAAGATGCATGGCTGCGGGCATGATGGGCATACCACCATGTTGCTGGCCACCGCGCGCTATCTGGCGGAGACGCGCAATTTCGATGGCACGGTGCATTTCATTTTCCAGCCGGCGGAAGAAGGCCGCGGTGGCGCTCAGGCCATGTTGGCCGATGGGCTGTTTGATCGCTTCCCCTGCGATACGGTCTATGGCCTGCATAACCGCCCTGGCCTGCCGGTGGGGCAATTCGCCATCCGCCCCGGCCCGATCATGGCCGGCGCGATATTTTTCGACATCGTGATCCAGGGCAAGGGCGGCCATGGCGCGCGCCCGGAACAGACGATTGACCCGGTGGTGGTGGGTGCGCAAATTGTCACTGCCTTGCAGACCGTGGTCGCGCGCAATGTGCCGGCCCTGGATAGCGCGGTACTGAGCGTGACCTGCTTCAACGCCGGCCAGGCCCATAACGTGATTCCTGACCAAGTGACCCTGAAGGGCACCGTGCGCGCCTTCAAGGTTGAAATGATGCGCCTGGTGGAAGAGCGCATGCGCGCCGTGGTGCAGGGCACGGCAGCGGCCTTTGGTGCAACCGCCGAGATGGCTTTCAAGGAAATCGCCGCCCCCACCATCAATGCGCCAGAAGAAGCGACCGCGCTGGCTGATGCCGCAGCGTCATTGGTGGGTGAAGCGGCGGTGGAGCGCAATCGCACCCCCGTGATGGGGAGTGAGGATTTCGCCTATATGCTGCTGCAGCGCCCAGGCGCGTATATCCATGTCGGCAATGGCACGGGCGATGCGGGCGGCTGCGATGTGCATAACCCGCATTATGATTTCAACGACGAAGCGATTCCCTATGGCGGCGGCGTGATGGCAGCGCTGGTGGAAAAGAAGCTGCCGCGCGTGAAGTAATGCCTAACGCTGGTCAGTGAACCAGCGCAACACCCATGCCATGCTGGAAAATCGCCGCTGCGCCAAGCGCGTAATCCGGTGCCGCGCCAATCTGCGTGCCATCTGCCGCATGGATCGCGATGGCGCGTTGGTTGTTCACCATCACCGGCCGCATATAGGCAATGCGATTGGTGCCATAGCGCGCCCAATCCAGTGGTGAGAGTTGGCGCAGATCCTCGGACGTCAGGATGATGTCCTGTTCGGCTTCGGTTTCGTTCTCAAAATCTTCCTGGTCACTCATGGTCTTGTCCTTTGCGCGCCCTTCATGGCTCACGCGTTTCTGCCGCCCCGGAATGGGCACGGCGGTTGGGGCGCTCAGCCCCGCTCAGGGCGCCCTTCCACGATGGTGGCGGCGCCATTGGTTTTGGTATCAATGCGGATGGTCTTGACGCGAACCTCAGGCAAGGGCCGCTTCAATTCCACATGCAAAAGGCCGTTATCGAGCCACGCACTTTCGACATCTATGCCTTCCGCCAACACAAAGGCGCGCTGGAATTGGCGGGCGGCGATGCCGCGATGCAGAAAAATCCGGCCTTCGGAATCATCCTTCTGCCGGCCGCGGATGACCAATTGATTGTCTTCCTGCGTGATCTGCAGATCATCCATGGAGAACCCGGCCACCGCCAGCGTGATGCGCAGCCGGTTATCGCCGATCTGTTCGATGTTATAGGGCGGGTAACCATCGGCATTCTTGCCCACACGATCGAGCATCTGTTCCAGATGATCGAAGCCAAGAAACAAGGGCGAGCCGAAAAGCGAAGGTCTGGTCACTAAAAAGGGCCTCCTCATCCGAGAGCGAAGCGTGTTGCCGGGCCCGAAGCGCCCTGCTGAGCCCTTATTTTGGCTTGCGGCTTTGGCGTTGCAAGGGGGGGCGCG
>JADCFR010000175.1 GCA_020249415.1 Roseomonas sp.
AAGCAGGAAGGAGCCAACCCTGGTCCACATCCCACGCTCGGAAGGTCTTGCTCATGAAAATAAGTGAATCAGAAATACAGAGAAAAAACTAGCGAATTCTCAGACAGGCTCCTAGAGCGGGTTGCGTGAACCCATGTGAACGCAACATTCTCTAGAACGTGTTGCGTTCACGTGGGTTGACGCAACACAGCCTATATCGGTGCTTTTTCGCGCATCTTCTCCCGTTCAGATTTTCCATCTGAACGGGATCTTCGCCAAGCCCAAATGCTGCTTCAGATCTTCAGATCCTGCAGCGATTGTTCCACTTCCTGGAAGCTTGGCATCAGATCGGTCGGCACCATCTTGCGCCCGGTCTCCACAGCCACTTGTGGCGCATTGCCATGCAGATGCGCGACCAGTACGGCGCGGATCACCTCATAATATTTCGCCTCTTCCTCGATCACGGCCTTGAGGCGCGACGCGAAGGGGCCAACCAAGCCATAGGCCAGCAGAACACCAAGGAAGGTACCCACCAGCGCGCTGCCGATCATTTTACCAAGGATGGCTGGCGGCTGATCAATGGACGCCATGGTCTTGATCACGCCCATGACGGCGGCGACGATTCCAAGCGCGGGCAGCGCATCGGCCACGCTTTGCAGCGCATGGGCGCTGTGCAATTCCTCTTCCTTCATTTTCTTCAATTCTCGGGCCATCACATCTTCAATCTGATGTGGGTCATCGGCATTCATGCCGACCATGCGAAGATAATCGCAGATGATCGCAACCGTGTGATGATCCTTGAGGATGCTTGGGAATTTCTGGAAGGCGGCGCTTTCCTCGGGCTTTTCGATATGCGGTTCAATCGCCATCGGCCCCTTGGTCTGCGCCAGACGCACCAGCCAGAATAATAGGCTCAGCAATTCCATGTAATCCTGGCGCTTGTATTTGCCGCCCTTCAGGATTTTGCCGATGCTGCCGAGGATGTGTTTCACCTCGGACATGCTATTGGCCATCAATAATGCGCCAAAGGCGGCACCGCCAATAATGGCAAATTCGAAGGGCAGCGCCTTCAAGATGATTTCCATCTTACCGCCAGCGAGGATGTAGCCGCCGAAGACGCAGACCAGAAGAAAAATGAAGCCAACAATTGAGATCATGGGCGTGGCGTCTCCGGCGTCTGCCTGATCAGCGTGATGGAAACACGACGATTGGCGGCGGCGGTTGGTTGTTCCGGTATCAACAAATCACGTTCCGCGTGACCTGTCAGGTTTCTGATACGATTATCCGCAACACCCGCATCAATCAGCAGGCGGCGCGTGACATTGGCGCGTTCGGTGGAAAGATCCCAATTGCTGCGCTCACCACCGCCGCGGAAGGGAGTCGAATCCGTATGCCCTGCAATGCTGATGGCATTGGGCAGGCGTTGGATCACCTGCGCCACCCGAAGCAAAAGGGCGCGCGCGCGGTCATTGGGCGCGGCACCACCCAGCGCGAACATGGGCTGGCGTTCCGCATCCACCAATTGGATGCGCATGCCTTCCGGCGTTTGTTCAATCAACAATTGACGCGCGATATCGGCCAGGGCGGGATCGGAACGCACGGCCTCGCGTAGCTGCTCCGCTGCAGCTTCGAAGGCTTCGCGTTCGCGCCGAGCCAATTCCTGGCGTAATTCGACCTCGCCGACATTTTCCGGGCGCTGTTCGGGGGAAGGCTCGGCCGCCGGGCCACCGCGCGGTTGTTCAGGGCCGGCCAGCGCACCAGGGGGGGTGCGGATGGTCAGGCGCGCATTCTCGGCATCTTCCGGGCCCCTTGGGCCTTCGCGCACGGGTACCGGTTCGGCTGGCGTGCGGCTATCATCTTCTTCGATATCCATGACCACCGGGCGCTTGCCGGGCTGCACCTCGATGGTGCCGGTGGTGGACATCAACTGCGCCGTGTCATTTGGCGTCTGGCCACCAAAGGGCCGACCAGAGCCTGATGGGGAATTGGAAAGCACATTGGTCGGGTTGAAATAATCGGCGATGCCGCGGCGCTGTTCTTCCGTGGTGGCATTGATCAGCCACATCAGCAGGAAGAAGGCCATCATCGCCGTCACGAAATCGGCATAGGCAACCTTCCAGGCGCCGCCGTGATGGGCATGCGCTCCGCCTTCTTCCTTCTTGACGATGATCAGATCACCGCCGCTTTGCGAGCCTCTTCCCTTGCGCGCCATGGCGAACCGTATAGCCCCAAATGCCTAAAATCAGCTAATGATACCGTCGTTCTAGCGGCGAGGCGCCAGACTGACGGAAGGGACGCGGCGTGGTTTCGAGACTTGTTTCATGAATTCCCCCATTTGCGCCGCCCAAGACCCGGTTCAGGCTGAACCGTTTCTCATCAAGCGGCCGGAACGGCAAACCATCCCCTTGGTTTTCGCGTCCCCGCATTCGGGCCAGCAATATCCGGACCAACTTTTGTTGGATGCCCGCATGGACCCGATTGCGCTCCGCCGGAGTGAGGATTCCTTCGTCGATGAGCTGTTCGCCGCCGCCCCCGCCCATGGCGCGCCGCTGATCGCGGCTTCCTTCCCCAGGGTCTGGTGCGATGTGAACCGCGAAGCCTGGGAATTGGACCCGGCCATGTTCACCGAACCCCTGCCGCCCTGGGTCAATAGCGCGAGCCCGAGGGTGGGCGCGGGGCTTGGCACCTTGGCGCGGATCGTCACCGGGGGCGAGCAAATCTACCGCCGCAAACTCAGCTTCGCCGAGGCCGAGGCGCGCATTCGCGCCTGTTGGGAGCCCTATCACGCGGCCTTGGCGGCGCTGCTGGCCGAAACCCGTGCGCGGTTCGGCTTTTGTCTGCTGATTGATTGCCATTCCATGCCGGCGCATCCGGCGCATCTGGCAAACCCCCCCCATTTCGTGTTGGGTGACGCGCATGGCACAGCCTGTACCCCCCGCGCGACCCGGTTGGTGGAGGAAACCCTGATGGGCCTTGGCTATAAGGTCCGGCGCAATGACCCCTATGCGGGGGGCTTCGTCACCCGCCATTACGGCCGCCCCCGCGAAGCGACCCATGCGCTGCAAGTCGAAGTCGCGCGGAACCTTTATATGGATGAAACCCGGATTGAACGCCTGCCAGGCTTTGGCCCGCTCAGGCGCGACATGACCAGCCTGATTGAGAGCCTGACGCGGGTGGATTGGGATTTTCTCTCCGCGGGGTCGTAAGGCGGGCAAAAAAAGGGCGGTGCCCGAAGGCACCGCCAAGTTTAGGGAGGAAACGTCCAAGAAAGTGCAGCGGAAACCGCCGCACGCAATTCATATAAGTTCCCGCTTTTCGCATTGCAAGATAAATTTTTTGCAGCGCAGCAAAATGGGTTTTTGCAATATCAACCAAGGGTTTCTTGTGTTGCTGCTGGCTGGCAGGGGTAAATCTGGCACGCGGCTTGCGCTGAACGAGCCATGCTGCTGGTCCACGCCTTTCTGCCAAGCTTTTCGCGCGATCTGGCGCTGCTTGGCGCCGTGCTGCTTGCTCTGGCGCTTTGGCCGCTGACGGCCGCGGCGCAATTGATGCCCGCCAGGGGCTTCAGTGAAGGGCATTTATGCCGCGCCGCCATTGCGGAGGCCGAGCGCGGCGCCAATCTGCCGCGCGGCTTGCTCCAGGCCATTGGACGGGTTGAATCCGGCCGGCGCGACCCCGAAACCGGCCATTTCGCCCCCTGGCCCTGGACCATCAATGCCGAGGGGGAGGGCAAATATTTCCCAACGCGAGAGGCAGCCATTGCCCATGTGCGGCAATTGCAGGCGCGCGGCGTGCGCATCATTGATGTCGGCTGCATGCAGGTGAATTTGCACCATCACCCCAATGCCTTTGCCTCGCTTGAGCAGGCTTTTGATCCACTGACCAATGCCCGCTACGCGGCGCGCTTCCTGACCGAATTGAATGGCGGGCGGGCGGATTGGCGTCAGGCAGCGGGGCATTACCATTCGCAAACGCCCGAAAGGGCGGGGCCTTACCGGGAAAAGGTGCTTGCGGCCTGGGAACAGGAAGCGCGCAATGCGGGCGATAGCTCGGCCGAGGCGATGGCGCTGGCGCGGCTGCGTGCCGGCTGGGGCAGTGTGGCGCTGGCGAGTGCCGGCGGGATTTCACTCAGCAACCGGGCGGAACGCGCGCAGATCATTCCTCTACCCGGCGGCAATGGTCGCGGTTTTGCCGCCGAAGGCTCACCGGGGCGGGGGCTGGATGCCTATCGTTCGGCGCCGATCCATGCCGTCAGCCGGCCGATGGTGGTGGCGCAGGCCGGGCCGGGGCGGATGCTGCGTTAGGCTTTAGGCGTCCCGCAGGGTCACGATCAGCGGCGTATGGTCTGAAGGCTGCGCCTCGGCACGCGGGGCGGTATCTACTTCACAGC
>JADCFR010000176.1 GCA_020249415.1 Roseomonas sp.
CCGCGCGCATCACCACCATCCGCGCCGTGGAGGCCAAGGTGGGCCGCCCCATCGGGATATTGGCCGATGTGCAGGGGCCGAAGCTTCGCGTCGGGCGCTTCCAGGCCGGGCGGGTGCAGCTGCAATCGGGGCAGAGCTTCAAGCTTGATCTGAACCCGACGCCGGGTGATGCCAGGCGGGTCAATCTGCCGCATCCGGAAATCATCGCCGCGGCGCAAATCGGCACCACGCTTCTATTGGATGATGGCAAGCTGCGGCTGCGCGTGACGCATAAGCGCCCTGATCATCTGGAAACCCAGGTGGTGGTCGGCGGCCCGCTTTCGGACCGCAAGGGCGTGAATGTGCCCGATGTGGCGCTGCCCATCCCGGCGCTGACGGAAAAGGACCGCGTGGACCTCGCCTTCGTGCTGGATCAGGGCGTGGAATATATCGGGCTGTCCTTCGTGCAGCGCCCGGAAGATGTGGCGGAGGCCAAGGAAATCGCCGCCGGGCGCGCCTGGATCATGGTGAAGCTCGAAAAACCACAGGCGCTTGAAAACCTCGATGCCATCATGGCCTTGACCGATTGCGTCATGGTCGCGCGCGGCGATCTGGGTGTGGAGCTACCACCGGAAGAAGTGCCACTTGCGCAGAAGCGCATCGTGCGCACCGCCCGCGCACTCGGCAAACCTGTTGTGGTGGCCACGCAAATGCTGGAGAGCATGATCACCGCGCCAAGCCCAACCCGCGCCGAGGTGTCCGATGTTGGCACGGCGGTGTTTGATGGCGCGGATGCGGTGATGCTCTCGGCCGAGACCGCTGCCGGGCAATACCCTTATGAAGCGGTGAATATGATGGACCGCATTGTGGCGCGGGTGGAGCAAGACCCCGATTGGCGCCGCCTGACCGATGCCGCGCGCCCGCCGCCCGAGCATTCCAGCGCCGGCGCCATCGCGACCGCCGCCCGCCAGGTGGCTGAGACGATCGAGGCCGAGGTGATTGCGACCTTCAGCTCCACCGGTTCCACCACGCTGCGGGTCGCACGCGAAAGGCCGCATTGTCCGATCCTGGGGCTGACCACCAGCGCGGGTGTGGCGCGGCGCATGGCGCTGATCTGGGGCGTGCATTCCCTGGAAGTCAGCGAAATCCATTCCATGACAGAAATGGTAGCCCGCGCGACACGCGCCGCGCAGCATGAAGGCTTCGCGAAAAGTGGGGATGAGGTGGTGGTGACAGCCGGTGTGCCCTTCGGCACGCCGGGGACGACGAATGCGCTCCGCGTCGCGATGGTGAAGTAAGCCAGGCAGAGGCGCCCCGACCCCGGTCATCTTCCGGCCTGCCTCTGGCGCATAATGCGGCCATACGCGCCTGTTTTGCACAGATTCTGGTCATTCCTGGTCAAGAAGGAGGCCTTTGAGCGGATTTCGCGTGGGTTGCGCCCTTGTAATTCAAGCCGCGCCGCGCAAATAGGCGCGTCTGGTCGTCCGCTTGGCCGATCCTTGGGAGAAGAGGGAAATACCAATGAAATTCAAGTTTCTCGCGGCCGCCGCGGCGGCCTTCATGGCCTTTGGCGTGGGTGAAGCCCTTGCCGGGCGCGATTTGGATCAGATTCGCCAGCGCGGCACGCTCCGCTGCGGCGTGCAGGGTCCGTCCAACCCGGGCTTCGGGGTGCCGGATAGCCAGGGTCGCTGGGGCGGCTTCAATGTCGAAGTCTGCCGCGCCATCGCCATCACCATCTTCAATGACCCGAGCAAGGTGGAATTCGTCCCCGTCACCACGCAAAGCCGCTTCCCGGCGCTGTCCTCCGGTGAAGTGGATGTGCTGTCCAACAACACCACCTGGACCCTGACGCGCGATTCCAATGTGAACCGCTTCAACTTCCCGGCCATCACCTTCTATGACGGTCAGGCCATCATGGTGCCGCGCCGCCTGAACGTGACCAGCGCGCGCCAATTGAATGGCGCCACGGTTTGCGTGCAGCCTGGCACGACGACGGAACTCAATATCGCCGATTTCTTCCGCGCCAATAATCTGCGCTTCACCCCGGTGGTGATCGCTGATCTGGATGAAATCCGCCGCGCCTATGATAGCGGCCGCTGTGATGTTTTCACCAATGACTTCGCGGCCCTCGCTGCCCAGCGCACCCTGCTGACGCGCCCGGCAGATCACGTGATCCTGCCCGAGCGCCTGTCCAAGGAACCGCTGGCTGTGACCATCCGCCAGGGTGATGAGGAGCTGACGAATATCGTCGCCTGGACCACCTTCGCCCTGATTGACGCAGAAGAAATGGGCATCACCCAGGCCAATGTGGAACAGATCGCCACCACCGCGACCAATCCAGTGATCCGTCGTCTGCTCGGCGTTGAAGGCAATATGGGTGAGAGCATCGGTGCCGCGCGTGCTGATTTTGCGCGCGTCATCATCCGCAACTTCGGCAATTATGGTGAGATTTTTGAACGTCATCTCGGCACCAATACGCCGCTCGGCCTCGAGCGCGGGATGAACAATATCTGGACCCGTGGCGGCCTGCTCTATGCGCCGCCGGCGCGCTGATCATCGGGCGTAAGCTAAGGCCGCGCGCTGTCGTGGCGCGCGGCGGTTTTTCGGGGTGGTGGGTGATGCAAACAGCCACCACCCTTTCCTGTCTTATGTTGCCGCTGGAATCCGCTGCATGAGTTCATCCACCGCCATACCGCCTTCGCGGGGAATCATTCCCTTGTCGGGATCGCGCCGGGGCTTGCTTATCCAGGCCGGGCTGCTGGTGGCGGTGGTGCTGCTTGGCTGGTGGTTCTGGTCCAATGCGCAAACGAATATGGCGGCGCGCGGCTTGCAATTCGGGTTCGGTTTTCTGGACCGTTCAGCCGGTATTCCGATCGGCGAATACATGATCCCCTATACGCCGGCCGATACCTATCGCCGGGCGCTGACAGTGGGGCTTTTGAATACGCTGCGTGTTGCCATCGTGGGCATCGCGCTGTGCACGGTGTTTGGCATTCTGCTCGGCCTCGCAAGGCTTTCCTCCAACCCGCTGCTGCGCGGCCTGGTGGGTGGCTATATCGAGGTCATTCGCAATACGCCCCTGGTGCTGCAATTGGTGTTTTGGCATGCGGTCCTGTTGCAGCTTCCCTCTGTGCGCCAGGCGCTGAATCCCTTGCCAGGGGTGTTCCTTTCTCAGCGCGGGATGAAGATCCCCGGGCTGATGGCCGATACGGCCTTGCTGGTCTTTCTGCTGGCCGCCTTGATTGGGGCGATTGGCTGGTGGCTGCTGTTGCGACGTGAACGCGCGCGCCAGATCGCAACCGGGGATCGGCGCGCCACGCTCTTGCCTGGGCTGCTGATGCTATTCGGCTTTCCCGCCTTGGGAATGGCTTTGGGTTTCGTGCCGATTGTGGAATGGCCGGAACTCGCCGGCTTCAATTTTGAAGGCGGTCTGGCGCTATCGCCGGAATTCTTCGCGCTGCTGGTGGGGCTTGTGGTCTATACCTCGGCCTTCATTGCCGAGATCGTGCGTTCGGGCATTCAAAGCGTGCATAAGGGGCAATGGGAAGCAGCGCGCGCCCTGGGCCTGCCGCCGGGGCGCATCATGCGTCTGGTGATCCTGCCGCAGGCGCTGCGCGTCATCATCCCGCCGCTGACATCGCAATATCTGAACCTGACCAAGAATTCCTCACTCGCCATCGTTATCGGCTATCCGGATCTGGTGAGTGTCGCCAATACCTCCATCAATCAGACCGGTCAGGCGATTGAGGTGATTTCGATTTTCATGGCGGTCTATCTGATCATCAGCTTGGTCACCTCGGGCTTGATGAATTGGTATAACGCCAAAGTTGCCCTGTTGAAGGAGCGTTGATCCGATGCAGGTCGCGATTTCCACCCAAGCCGCGCCGCGCGGGCCGAGTTTTGCCGAAAGGGTGCAGGCTTTCATCAAGGCCTGCTTTGCCGGGCCACTCAATACGCTGCTCACGCTGGCGTGCCTGGCAGTGCTCTATCTCGCCGTGCCGCCTTTCTGGTCCTGGGCTGTTACGAACGCGACATGGAATGGCAATGCGCA
>JADCFR010000177.1 GCA_020249415.1 Roseomonas sp.
TCACGGAACCAGCGCTCCGGCCCATCCGGCGCTTTCTGCCCAATCTGGTGGGCATAGATATCTCCCCCGTCGTGCTCATTCTGCTGCTGCAAGCCGCGCGCATCCTGCTGGCCGAAATCCAATATGGCCTGCTCGGCAGCAGCATTGTGCGATGAAGGGCCGCTGGCGCGCGATGGCCGTCACCCCAGGGGCAGCCGCGTGGGGGGAGACGCCCCGCATACCAGGTGAAGCCAAGCCGCAGATGCCCAAGGCCCAGGCATGACCGCGCGCATTCTTGATGGCAAGGCGCTTGGCGCCAGGCTAAGGGCTGGTTTGGGGGCGCGGATTGCTGGGCTTGGCTTCAAGCCAGGGCTGCGCGTGGTGCGCGTCGGTGAAGACCCGGCCAGCGGCGTTTATGTCCGCAACAAGGATCGCGCAGCGCTGGAAGCCGGGTTTGATAGCGCGACAATACACCTGCCTGAGGCCACCAGCCAAGCCACGGTCCTGGCCGAAATCGCGAGGCTCAATGCGGACCCGGCCGTGGATGGGATTCTGGTGCAACTCCCCCTGCCCGCCCATATCCGTGCCGAGGCCGCCATCGCTGCGGTTGACCCGGCCAAGGATGTGGATGGGTTTCACCCCCTGAATGCCGGGCGGCTTGCTGCGGGGCAGAAGGGTCTGGTGCCCTGCACCCCAAAGGGCGTGATGCATTTGCTGGCGGAAGCGGGCGTTACGCTGCAAGGCGCGCGGGCGGTGGTGCTGGGGCGGTCGCAGATTGTCGGCCGGCCCATGGCGCAATTGCTGCTGGGCGCTGATTGCACCGTGACCATCGCCCATTCGCGGACACGGGATCTACCTGCCGAATGCCGCCGGGCGGAAATCCTGATCGCCGCTGCCGGGCAGGCTGAGATGGTGCGCGGCGATTGGATCAGTCCGGGGGCGGTCGTGATTGATGTCGGCATCAATCGCCTGGCGGATGGCCGACTTACGGGCGATGTCGCGTTCCAGGAGGCCCTCGGCCATGCCGGCGCCATTACCCCGGTGCCGGGCGGCGTTGGACCGATGACAATTGCCTGCCTTTTGGAAAATACGCTTGAAGCAGCGCTCGCGCGGCGTGGTTTGGCGGGGTGATGGCGCAAGGCGCCGCGATGACACTACCCCGCCATCTCACCCCTGCTTCGTTAACACCTGCTCTGCCAGAATCGACCAGAATGAGGCGTCTGGTCGCCGCAGCACGGCAACGAAAAGGCAGTCCCGTTATCAGATGAAGCCCCCGCCCCGCCCCGTCAGCCAGCAGCTCAACGAAGCCATCGCGCTTTTCCAGCAGGGCCATATCGCTGATGCCGAAGCCGGTTTTCGTGCCATCATGAAGCGTGATCCGCGCCATTTTGATGCGCTTCACCTTGCCGGCGTTGCCGCCGCCATGGCCGGACGGCTTGAGGAAGGCGCAACGCTTATCCGTCGTGCCTTGGCGATCAATGCGCGCAGCGCCGCCGCGCATGGCAATCTCGGCAGTACGCTGATCCGGCTTGGCCGATACAGTGAAGGCTTGATCAGCCTGGACCGTGCCTTGGTGATTGACCCTAAGGCCGCCAATGCCCATCACAATCGCGGTTTCGCCCTGATGAAGCTGCAGCGCCTTGATGATGCCATCGCAGCCTTTGATCGGGCCATCGCATTGCAGCCCGATTTCGCCGCAGCGCATAATGATCGCGGCAGCGCCTTGATGGATCAGTATAAGCTCCAGGAAGCGCTCGCCGCCTATGAAAAGGCGCTCAGCTTGAACCCGCATGCGCCGGGCAATATGGTGAATGTCGCGCTGATTTTGTGCGAATTGCAGCGCTACGCCGAAGCCCTTGCCATGGCCGATACGGCGCTCCGTCTTGATCCTCAGCATGGCAGTTCACTGATCATACGCAGCCGGGCGCTCCTCGCGCTTGGCCGCGCCGCGGAAGCCCTGACGACGGTTGAAAAGGTCTTCCAGGCTGACCCCAAATCGGTACAGGCGCATTTATGGCGCGCGGCTACGCTCAATCTGCTGGCTCAGCCGGAGGCTGCGCTGGTTGCCGTGGAACAGGCCCGCGCGCTCGCGCCTCAGGATGCCTCTGTGCACAATAATTATGGCTTTGCGCTTGGAAATTTGGGACGGCTTGAGGAAGCCTTGGCGTCCTATGATGTGGCACTGACACTGAAACCCGATGATCGGGAAACCTTATGGAACCGCGCCTTGGCCTTGCTGGTGCTTGGGCGTTTCGAAGAAGGCTGGCTTGCTTACGAATATCGCAACCTGCGCCACAAGACCGTGGCGGCACGCAAATATCCAAAGCCGCTCTGGTGGGGTAAGGAACCGATCGCCGGTCGGCATCTTTACATCTATTGGGAACAGGGGCTTGGCGATACGATCCAATTTGCGCGCTATGCGCTTTTGGCTGCCGCGGCCGGGGCGCAGGTGTCTTTATCGGTACAAGATCCGTTGATCCGCCTGTTCAAGGACTTCGCCCCTGGCGTGACGATCATCGGCCAGAATGACGCGCCAGCGGAATTTGATCTGCATTGTCCGCTGATGTCGCTGCCGCTGGCCTTCGGCACCAGGCTTGAAACCATCCCGGCCTTTGAAAATGGCTACCTCAAGGCGACGGCTGAGGACGCTGCGCGCTGGGATCAGCGCCTGCCCAAGGGCGGCCGCCGCATCGGGCTGGTCTGGAGCGGGAGCCAAATCCACACCAACGACGCCAATCGCTCCATCCGATTCGCAAAGTTCTCGGCGCTATTCCAGCCAGGCGATGTCTGGGTATCGCTGCAAAAGGAAGTGCGGGAGGCGGATCGCGCCGCGCTTGCGGGCTCCGGCGTTATGGATATGAGCGCGGAGCTTGGCGATTTCGCTGATACGGCGGCGTTGATCGCGAATCTCGATCTGGTGATTTCGGTGGATACCTCGGTCGCGCATTTGGCCGGTGCGCTGGGCAAACCCACCTGGGTGATGCTGCCTTTCTCGCCCGATTTCCGCTGGCTTTTGAACCGCGAGGATTCGCCCTGGTATCCCAAGATGCGCCTGTTTCGCCAAGGCCGCGCCGGTGATTGGGATGGCGTGGTGGCGCGCATCGGCGAAGCGCTGCGCCAATAGTTGGTAGGGGCGGCGGACAAAGGCCCCCAGGCGATGCAACATGCGCACAATACATCGCACCAAGGGGGAAATGCCATGTCATCGGGCAGCTATGACCGTGCCTGCTTCAAGGGCCTGACTTTTCATGATGCCGTGCCGCGTTTCCTGGCCGGGCAGGATACTCCCCGCGCCTATCTGGAACGCTGCCTGGAAGCCATTGCCGCCAAGGATGGTGTGGTGCGGGCCTTTGTTGTGCTGAATGAAGACAGCGCCCGTGCCGCCGCTGATGCTTCCGCCGCGCGCTACAAGGAGGGCCGCGCGCTCTCAGCCATTGATGGCATGCCAATCGGCATCAAGGATTTGATCGAAACCGCGGATATGCCGACGCAAATGGGCTGCGGCGCCTTCACCGGCAATTTCCCGAAGCGCGACAGCATCATGGTGCGCGCCTTGCGCGATGCGGGGGCCATCATCATCGGCAAGACAGTCACAGCGGAATTGGGCATGGCGCATCCTGGGCCGACCACCA
>JADCFR010000178.1 GCA_020249415.1 Roseomonas sp.
CAGACCCGCGCGGTTAGGCGAGCTTTGCGCCCCGCATGCGCAACCACGCGAAATGGCTGCCATCCGCGCGCCAGGCGATCACGTCATAAAGTTCTGTCTCATGGCCGGGGATTTCCATGCCCGGGGTTCCAATCGGCATGGCGGGAACAGCAAGGCCCTCCACGCCCGGCAGGTTTTCGGCCAAGGCACGGCGGATCGCCAAGGCAGGCACATGGCCTTCGATCTTGAGCCAGCCCGCAATCCGGGCCGCATGGCAGGACAGCAAATCCGGTGGCGTGCCAAGCATTCGCCTGAAGGGCGTGACAGTTGGTACAATGCGATCCGTCACCGCAAAACCTTCTTCCCGCAAATGCGCAACCCAACCAGCGCAGCATCCGCAATTCGGGTCACGCCAGACCTCAGCACTTTCGCGCCGTTGCGTGAGTGCGGGGCTGGCCAGCATGGAAAGGCTTGCGATCATCAGTAGGCGTCGTGAAACCATGGCCGGGCTCTCTCCCTCAGTTTTGCACGCGATGGCCGTAATCCACCGGATGGACCGATACCATCTCAGCCGCGGCATAGAAGGCCAGCGCGACCAGCAGCATTTCAAGCCGAATGGAAGCGGCAAGGCGCGCACCTGCACCGGCATCACCGCGCGCGAGCGCGGGTGTATGGCGCTGACGGTTCCAGAGCGCGAGGCCGAGTGCCGCGAGCACCGCCAAGACCTTCCACGCCAAGGCCCAGCCATGCCAGGCATCAAGAATACGATCCATGCGCAGTGTCAGATACCAGCTCAACAACATGCCAGAGGCGATCATGGCGCTGACTGCCCAATTCGCCGCCTTGCTCCAATCCTGGATCAGCCTAGCGGCGCTGGCGCCATCACGGCGATGGGCTATCCAAAGCAAGGGCGGCAGTGACCCAACCCAAAAGGCAACGACCGCAAGATGCATGACGACAAGCACGGCGATTTCCTGACGTGGGGCATACAGCATCGAATGCCCCATCGCTGCATAGGAAGCGACAACCAGCCAGGCACCAATCGCCGAGATGGCTGGCCCAATGCGCCATGCGGTGGCCGCCGCAGTCAGCAATAGAAGCCCCGCTACGCGCAGCCAGAAAGCATCGCCAATACGCGACCGCATGACGGCAGCCCAGACATCCGCATTGAAAATACTGGCACCGGCGGTCAGCACCAGCATACGCAGCGTGAGTGCCAAAACCGACAACAGCAAGCCCGCCGCGATGGCGCCAAGCAAAACCCGGCGCAGTTTTGCTGCCTCATCCGGTTCAAGCCGATGCCCGAAACCAATGGCGAATAGGCCAAGCCCGACGGCGCCGATGGTGGCGATATAATAGAGCGCCCTGATGATAACGGTGATGCCATCCAGCAGGGATGCGTCAGGCTGCAGATATTCCAGAATCATGGGCGGTTCGGCGCTTCTATCCGGAAGGGGATGACACCACCCGCCGGATGCCCATCGGCGGAGATGATGCGCCATTCCGCGCGATAGGCACCAGGCGGGAGCGGCGGCAGGGCAATGATTTCCTTGCTTGTGGTTCGGATGCTTCGGCGCGGCAGCGAAATCTCCTCGCCACCTTCACGATAAAGCCTGAGCGCCGTGACTTGCACCCTTTCGTTGAAGAGCAATTCGATCTGTTCGGGGGCATGCATCAGGACAGCGCCGGCAGCCGGCAGGGATTGCCGTAGTTCCGAATGGGCAGCGGCGGGCAGGCTGGCGAAAAGCAGAGGGAGCAACACCAGTGCCCGGCGCCTTGATGCGGGAAAGAGTTTGGTCAAAGCAACGTCCATTGAAGCTTGTTTTGCCTTCCGAACCTTAACGCCAGCCTATGGAGCTTCCCCCAGTGGCAAGGTCAATACCGGTGCCATGAATGAGCATGCCTGCGCCTTTGCGCGATCAGCATGAGGCGATCTTCCCCGGAGCGTCCGGATAACGACGCACATAGCCGACTATTTTCCTGAGAACCAGTTTTGCCAATGTCCAGTATCGCCTCAATCAAGGCCCCATTGGCGCGCCAGGCGAAACCGGGCCAATCTAGACGCCTTGCAGCCTTAGCCGCGGAGATCAGCCATGCCCGCTTCCCGTCCCACGCTCAGCGGCCCGCGCCATGCGATTTCGGCGGGGCATTATCTGGCGGCCTCCGCTGGCTATGCGGTGCTGGAAGCGGGGGGCAATGCGGTGGATGCGGGGTGTGCGGCCGGGATAGCGCTTGGTGTGTTGCTGCCGGATTTGGTGAATGTGGCGGGTGTTGCGCCCATCATGATCCGGCTGGCGAGCGGGCAGGTGGAAACCATCGCGGGGCTGGGCCATTGGCCTGCGTCTCTGCCGCCCGATGTCTTCATGCGCGAACATGGCGGGAAGATTCCGGAAGGCGTGCGCCGCACTGTGGTACCTGCCGCGCCGGATGCCTGGATCACGGCCCTGGAACGCCATGGCACCATGGGCTTTGGCGATGTGGCGCAATATGCCATGCGCTACGCGGCGGAAGGTTTTGCTGTGTATCCGCTGCTCGCGGAAAGTGTTTCGGCGCATGTCGCGGAATATGCGCGCTGGCCGTCCAATGCGGCGATTTTCC
>JADCFR010000179.1 GCA_020249415.1 Roseomonas sp.
AAGGGCCATGATTTCGTGATTGACCGCAGACGCAATCGCCCCGCCGTCGCCCGGCACATGAGTGTCACTGGTGGCTGAGGCGCTGCAAGCCCTTATCGCTGCCTTGACTTTTCCCGGCCTGCCGGGCTGGACGGGCCTGATCCTGGCGCTGCTGCTCGGGCTTCTGGTGCTGGCCTTTCTTGGCATGCCCTTCGCGGTTTATGGCGTGAAATCCCGGCTGGAAGCGCTGGAAGTGCAATTGGCCGACCTTCGCGCCGAATTGCGCCGCGCCGGGCCTGCCGCTGCCCCGCGCGCCCAGGTGGAGCAGGATTGGGAAGAACCCGCGGGCTTCACCCGGCGAGAGGTTGAAGCCGGCCCGCGCCTCAGCGCGCCGGTGCCGCCGCCGCCCGCCTATAGCGCGCCGCCCCTGCGGGAACGCCGCACCGAACCGAAGCTCGATTGGCGCACCCCGCGCGGCTGATCACACGCCCCCTTGCGGACCGGCCCCCTCCCCGGCTTGATGGAGGTCTCACATGGCAGGAGCAGGCGGATGCGCGTCAGCGTGATCCAGATGAACCAGGGCAGCGATAAGGCCGCGAATCTTGCGCAGGCTGAGGCGCTGATCGAAGCGGCCGTGGCGTCTGACCGGCCTGGGCTGGTCAGCCTGCCCGAGACCTGGACCAATCTGGGCGGCGGGCGCGATGCCCGCATGGCCGCCGCCGAAGTACTACCCACACCAGGCGCTGAAGGCGGCCCGGCTTATGAGCTGCTGCGCGGCCTTGCGCGCCGGCATGGCGTGACGGTGCATGGCGGTTCCATCATCGAAAATGGCGGGGAGAAGCTGTTCAATACCACGCTGGTTTTCGGCCCAGATGGGGTTGAGATTGCGCGCTATCGCAAGATCCATCTATTCGATATCACCGCGCCCGATGGTACGGGCTATCGCGAAAGCGCCCTTTATGGCGGCGGGCGCGATCTGGCGCTGTTTGATGCCGGCGGCATCCGTTTCGCCTGCACCATTTGCTACGATATTCGCTTTCCGGAATTGTATCTGGTGCTCCGGCAAATGGGGGCCGAGGCCATTCTGGTGCCCTCCAACTTCACGCTGCAAACCGGCAAGGATCATTGGGAAGCACTGCTGCGCGCGCGCGCGATTGATACGCAATGCTGGATCATCGCCGCCGCTTCCTTCGGCCAATATGAGGAACGCGGCGCGCTACGCAGCGTCTATGGCCATTCCCTGATTGCCGACCCCTGGGGCCATGTGGTGGCGAAGGCGAGTGACGGCAAAGGCCACGCCACGGCACGCATTGATCAGGCGCTGACGGCACGCGTGCGGCGCGACATGCCCTTGCTGGAACATCGTGCGGCGGCGTGGGGTTGGCAGCGCACATGAACGCCTTCGCGCCCCGCCGCGTTGCCATCCTGGCCGGCCAAAGTGCCGAGGCGCAAAAGGCTCGCGCCGCTTTGGTGGCACGTTACGGCAGTGCAGCGGAAGAAGATGCTGAAGTGGTGGTGGCACTCGGCGGTGATGGCTTCATGCTTGAGACGCTGCATCGTTTTCTGCGTCGTGGCTTGCCGGTTTATGGCATGAATAGGGGCAGTGTCGGCTTTCTGATGAATGATTATCGGGAAGATGACCTGCCCGCGCGCCTTGCCGCCGCACAAACCGCGATTGTGCATCCTTTACGCATGGTGGCGCTGCGCGACCATGCGCCATCGGTGGAAGCGCTGGCGATCAATGAGGTCTCCTTGCTGCGTGAAAGCCGCCAGGCCGCCAAGATCCGCATTCTGGTGGATGGCAAGGCGCGGCTGCCGGAATTGATTTGCGATGGTATTTTGGTGAGTACGCCCGCCGGCAGCACCGCCTATAATCTTTCCGCCCATGGGCCGATTGTACCGCTGAGCGCGAATCTGCTGCCGCTGACGCCGATTTCCGCCTTTCGCCCGCGGCGCTGGCGCGGTGCGCTGCTGCCTTCCGACGCGACGGTAGTGTTCGATATTCTGGAGGCGGAAAAGCGCCCTGTCGCGGCGGTCGCGGATTACACCGAAGTGCGTGATGTAACGCGGGTTGAGGTGCGCGAGGCGCGTGATGTCTCGCTGACCCTGATGTTCGACCCTGATCACGGGCTTTCTGAGCGCATCATCGCCGAGCAATTCACCGTGTGAGTGACGCGCCGCGCATTGCGCCCCGGCTATTGTTTTGGGGCACCGCGATTACGCAGCTTGTTGGCTGGGGCTGCCTTTTCACCCCCTTCCAATTGATGGTCGCGCCGATGGAGGCCGAGCTTGGCTGGTCGCGCGTGCTGATCTCGGGCGCTTTCACCTGCGGCTTGTTGATCTCTGGCCTGGTCGCGGTACCGGCGGGGCGTTGGCAGGATCGCCATGGGCCGCGCGGCATGATGACGGGTGGCGCATTATTGGGTGCCGCCTTGCTGGTGGCGTGGAGTTTTGTCTCTCACCCCATCGCCTTCGTCGCGATCTGGGTTTTGCTGGGCGCGGCGCATGCCACCTGCCTATGGGGGCCAGCCATGGCGGTAGTGGTGGCGGAGGCGCGGGATGTGACGCGCAGCATTACGGTGATTACGCTGATCACGGGTTTTACCGGCACCATTTTCATTCCGCTGGTGGAAATACTGATTGGCATGTTCGGCTGGCGTGATGCGTTGTTGGTGCTTGCGGTGATCCAAACCGCTTCGGCGGCGCTGACTGGCTTCGTGCTGCGCCATGCCGGGCCGCCAAAGCGCCTGGCGGAAAGCCCGCCGCCAATGTCCTTGCTGCGTCGCTTGCGCGACCCGGTGTTTCTGGGCCTCGCCTTCTGCTTTGCCGCACACGCCTTCATCGGCACGGGGCTTGGCGCGCATCTGGTGTTGCTGCTGCGCGAACGCGGCTGGCCGGAGGCGACCGTGCTGCTGCTGGCGGCCGCGCATGGGCCGGGGCAGGTGGCGGCGCGGCTGGTGCTGTTCACGCTGGGGCGCGGTGTCGCCATGCGCCAGGTCGGGCGCTTTGCCTTGCTGCTGCTGCCGATCGGCATGACGCTATTCGCCCTCGCGCCAAATAGCCTGGCGCTGACCATTGCCTTCATCATCGCCTGGGCGGTGGCGGATGGTTTACTGACCATTCTGCGCGCGGCGGGTGTGGCGGAAATCATGGGCCGCGATGGCTTTGGCGCGACATCCGGCGCGCTTTCCGCCTTTGCCGTGCTGCCACGCACCGCAGCGCCCTTGGCGCTGGCTTTGGTGTGGGATGCGGCGGGCGGCTATGGCCCGGTGCCTTGGCTGTTGTTAGCCATTGCGCTGTTTGCGATGGCGAGTTTCTATGCGGCGTCGCGCCCGCGCGGCAGTAGCACGGGTTCAGTTTGACTGGCGATTACCGCCAGCCCCACCACCAATATAGCCACCACGCGTGCCGCTGCTTTCACAAGCAGCAAGCCCAATCAGCAGCAGCGCGGCGAGGAAAAAGCGCAGCCTCATTGATC
>JADCFR010000018.1 GCA_020249415.1 Roseomonas sp.
CTGACGCGCCGACGCTGCTGTGATGAGCGTTATGAACGCTACAACCGGAATACCGAACAGCAGGGCGGGCCTGCCAATAACGGGCAGATGGATAACTTCGCCCTGTCCTTGGATGGCGATAAATTCGATTTCGCGCCTGGGCTTTCCTACCAGCTATCGCTGGTTTCCCGCGGCGCGGGCAAGGAAGATGGCACGGCACGCGAATGGGGCTATTCCGGCGCGCTGCGTTATGAACAGCGCTGGTCAGCGGCGCAGCGCACGCTGTTCTTCGCCGAAGCGGTGCAATTCCGCAATGCCGATGGCCGACCACGCTTTGAAACCGATACCGGCGATGAAACTACCATTGCCGAGCGGCGCAATTTCACGACACTCGGCGCGCAGCATCGCCTGGATGAATGGCGCGGCACGCTCGCCTGGCAGCGTGACCAGCGCAAGCGCAGCGTGGATACCCTGCCCACGGAAAACTATTTGGAAGCGTCCATCGGGCGCGATATCGGCCATGGCTTCGGGCTTGATGTTGGCTACCAATATGCCCGGCAATTGATTGAGGAATCAGGCCAGCTCGGCACCACCCATGCGGTGCTGGCGCGGCTTTCCTGGCGTGGCGGGTTCTGAGGAAAGCGAGACAATGAGCTTCGTTTGTGAGGTCTTCCCACCCGAAGCCGATGCGCTGAGCCCGGTTTGCCCAAGCGCCATCAGCAGCCGGGATGAGAATGTCCTGTTCGAGATTTTCCGCCCCGATGTCGCGCTGGCCATCTGGCTGCGACCTCAACCTGCCAAATGGAAGGCGGGGCTCGGTACCTTGTTGCAGCAAGTGCCCTTTGGCGCCATTGGTCGCGGTACTCCGGAAGATGCCCTTGACCAGATTGTGCAGGAACTGCCCGTGCCCGCCCCTGCGGCGCTGCTTTCTGATATGCTGCTGCTGGGGCGCTTCTTTGCCACCATCACAGAGCAATCTGAAATCCGTGCCAATCTGGCTGGCGTGAATGATGATTCCTGCCGGCGCTTTCATTGTGATTCCGTCAGGCTGCGATTGCTCTGCACCTATCATGGGCCTGGCACGCAATTCACCATGTGCGGGCCGCAATGCCGCGCGCCGCATCAAATACCCGCCTGCGCCGTGGCTTTGGTAAAGGGCCGCGCCCATCCGGCGGCACTTGGCGATGCCTGCCTGCACCGCTCCCCGCCCGTTTCCCATTTGCCGGAAAACCGCCGCGGCCGATTGCTGTTCTGCATTGATGAACCAGGATACCTGCCGTGAACGCCATGGACAAAAGATTGCCAGTCACCGTGCTGTCCGGCTTTCTGGGGGCGGGCAAGACCACGCTCCTCAATCACGTTTTGGCCAATCGCGAAGGCAAGCGCGTGGCGGTGATTGTGAATGACATGAGTGAGGTGAATATAGACGCTGCTTTGGTCGGCAACGCTGGTACCCTTTCGCGCACCGAGGAAAAACTGGTCGAAATGTCCAATGGCTGCATCTGCTGCACGCTGCGTGAGGATTTGATGCAGGAAGTGACCAAGCTTGCCGCTGAAGGGCGCTTCGATGCCTTGCTGATTGAAAGCACCGGCATCAGCGAACCCATGCCCGTGGCTGCAACTTTCGATTTCCGTACCGAGGATGGCTTCTGCCTGGGCGATGTCGCGCGGCTGGATACCATGGTGACGGTGGTGGACGCACAAAGCTTCCTGCGCGATTACGGCAGCGCGGACCGCCTGGCCGCACGGGGCGAAAGCGCAGGCCCGGAAGATACCCGCCTTCTGGTGGATTTGCTGATCGAACAGGTCGAATTCGCCGATGTCATTATCGTCAATAAGCAGGATTTGGTGAGTGAGGCGGAATTGCGTCGCCTGGCCGCGTTGCTCGCCACCTTCAACCCCAATGCGGAAATCATCGGCTGTACCAAGGGGGCGGTGCCGCTTGGCCATATCCTGCATACCGGGCGGTTTGATTTCGATGCGGCGCGCCGTTCTGCGGGTTGGATCAAGGCACTTTCCGGTGAGCATTTGCCGGAAAGCGTTGAATTCGGCATCACCAGCTTTGTCTGGCGCGCGCGCCGCCCGGTGCATCCGGAACGCTTCAAGCGCTTCATTGAAGGTGATCTGCCGGGCGTGGTGCGCGCCAAGGGGTTCTTCTGGCTGGCGACGCGCATGCCCTGGGCGGGGGAATGGCAATTGGCTGGCGCCATTGGCCGCCATGAAGCGGCGGGCTTCTGGTGGGCCGCGCAGCCGGCCTCTCGTTGGCCGGATGATCGCGATTGGCGCGCCACGATTGAGGCGAATTGGCAGGAACCCCATGGCGACCGTCGCCAGGAAATCGTCTTCATCGGCATCGGCATGGATGAGGCAGCGCTGCGCGCTGCCTTGCAGAAAACGCTTTTGACCGATGAAGAATGGCGCGCCGGGCCACGCGCCTGGGCACGCCTTCCTGACCCATTCCCGGCCTGGCGCGAGGGATGAAAATTTGTCGGAGCTGTTCCAGATGGTATCCGCTTCAGCCAATCCTCTCCCAATACAATTCCAATTGCTGCATGGCGCCATCCACCATACGCGCCGGCGGCTTCAGCCAAACGCCGGCACCTTCTGCGCGCACTAGCCGGACCTGATCGCCACCAATCCGCTCCGCCAGATTGCTGTCATCCACGCGCGTGATCAGCGTTTGACCATCGAAGGTGTAATTCCCCGTATAGGCGGACCAGAAGCGCTTCACGCCGGGCGGCAGCACCGCGCGGCCATCACCCGTTGCGGCCTGCATGCGCTTCGGGCCGAATTGCACGATGCCGGTCGGCTCCGGCCCATATTGATGATGTTCCAGCGGCTGCCCCGCCGCATCGGTCGCGCGCACGCGCAGCAATTGCCAGGTACCAAGCAGGGAAATCATGTTTGTCCTTTCAGGCTGCCGCCCGCGCATCTTCCAGAATCATCGCCGCGGCCTTTTCACCAATCATGATGGAAGGCGCATTGGTATTGCCGGCCACCACGGATGGCATGATGGAAGCATCCGCCACGCGCAGCCCCGCCACGCCATGCACACGCAGCGCGGGGTCCACCACGCTATTGCTGCCAATGCCCATGGCACAACTGCTGGATGGGTGATGATTGGTCGTGCCGGTTTCGCGCACGAAGCGTTCCATATCCGCTTCGCTCTCCATGGCATTGCCCGGCACCACCTCACCAAGCGCCAGCGGCTTCAAGGCGGGTTGTTCCACCAGGCGCCGCACGAGTTTGATCCCACTGATCATGGCGCGCATATCGTAATCGGAAGCAAGAAACCCGAAGGTGATCGCGGGTGCAGCAAAAGGATCAGGGCTTGCCAGGCGCACCGTGCCGCGGCCTTCGGGCGCCAGATGCACCGGGCTCAGCGTAAAGCCCGAAAACGGATGCGGAATGACACCCTTTTTGTTGCGCTCCAGCGTGCTCCATTCGAGCAGATTGATCTGCAAATCGGGCTGCTCCAGCCTTGGATCAGACCGCGTGAAAAGCCCGGTCCGCACGGCATTCACCGCCATGGGCCCACTGCGAAACAGCCCATATTGCAGGGCAGCGGCAATCTTGCGCGGCCAGCTTTTTTCCAGATCATTGAAGGTGAGAGGCTTCGCGCAGCGCCACATGAGATAGACGCAGAAATGATCATGCAGATTGGCACCAACCGCCGGCAGATCACGCAGCACCGGAATGCCCATGGCCCGCAAATGCTCCGCCGGCCCAAGCCCTGACAATTGCAGCAATTGTGGGGACCCATAAGCCCCGCCCGAGACAATCACTTCCCGCCGCGCCCGCACGCGCTTAAGCCCGCCCGGGTCGCGATATTCCACGCCAGTCGCCCGCCCATTTTCGATCACCACCCGCGTCGCATGGGCATTGGTGCGAATATCCAGATTGGCGCGGCCCTTGGCGGGC
>JADCFR010000180.1 GCA_020249415.1 Roseomonas sp.
GAAGGTCTGGTCACAAAAAAGGGCCTCCTCATCCGAGAGCGAAGCGTGTTGCCGGGCCCGAAGCGCCCTGCTGAGCCCTTATTTTGGCTTGCGGCTTTGGCGTTGCAAGGGGGGGCGCGCGGGGCTACATGCCAGCCCCTGCCATGACCGAAACCGAAACCCTGCCCATTTTATTCGTGCCCGACAAAAGGCTGCGCCTGAAGGCGCGCCCGCTTGGCGATGGTGATGGAGATGTTATCCGCGCCCTCGCGCCCAAAATGCTCGCCACCATGTATGCCGCGCCGGGCATTGGCCTGGCCGCGCCGCAGATTGGTGAGGGGCTGCGCCTTGTGGTGCTGGATATCCAGCCCAAGGAAAAGCCGGATCCGATGGTGCTGGTGAACCCGGAAATCATCGCCGAAAGCAATGAGGTCGCAACGCGCGAAGAAGGCTGCCTCTCCCTCCCCGGCCAATATGCCGATGTGACGCGCCCCGCCCGCGTGAAGGTGCGCTACCTGGACCTGACGGGTGCGAAGCGGGAGATTGAAGGGGAAGACCTGCTTTCCGCCTGCCTGCAGCATGAAATTGACCATCTGGACGGCGTTTTGTTCGTGGACCATCTTTCCGCACTCAAGCGCAATATGATCCTGCGTAAGCTCGCCAAGGATCTGAAATCCCAGCAGCGCGGGTGAGCAACCCCGCGCGCCCTTTGCGCCTGGCCTTCATGGGCAGCCCGGATTTTGCGGTGCCGGCGCTGCATGCCTTGCATGATGCGGGGCATGAGATCGCTGCGGTGTATTGCCAGCCGCCCAAACCCGCCGGGCGCGGGCAGAAGGAAACCCCCTGCCCGGTGCATCGCGCTGCCTTGGAACTGGGCCTGCCGGTGCGCCACCCTGCACGGCTGAAGCGGGATGAGGCCGAACACGCTGCTTTCGCCGCGCTTGATCTGGATGTGGCGGTGGTCGCGGCCTATGGGCTGATTCTGCCGAAAGTGATGCTGGAGGCGCCACGGCGCGGCTGCCTGAATATCCATGCATCCCTGCTGCCGCGCTGGCGCGGGGCGGGGCCGATCCAGGCGGCGATTTTGGCCGGCGATACCGAGACCGGCATCACCATCATGCGCATGGAAGAAGGGCTGGATACGGGGCCGATGCTGCTTGCGGAAGCGGTGCCGATCACGCCCAGCACCACCACGCCCGCATTGCATGATGCGCTGGCCGCCATTGGCGCCCGGCTGATCCTGCGCGCGCTGGCGGAGAACCCGGCGGCCACGCCTCAGCCAGAGGAAGGCGCCACCTATGCCCCCAAATTGGCGAAGGAAGATGGCCGCCTGGATTGGACGCAACCGGCCGAGGCGCTGGAACGGCGCATCCGCGCGCTGAACCCCTGGCCGGGCACCTTCTTCATGCTGAAGGGGGAAGCCATCCGGGTTTCCGCCGCCGCGCTTGAGGCCGGCCATGGCTCCCCCGGTGAGGCCTTGGATGATGCCGGGCTGATTGCCTGCGGGCAGGGCGCGCTGCGCTTGCAGCGCCTGCAACGCCCTGGCCGCGCCGCCATGCCGGCCGAGGCGTTTTTGCGCGGCCTGCCGATCTCCGCCGGCACGCGCCTGGAATGACGCCATGCCCCGCTATGCGTTGAGGCTGGAATATGATGGCGCGCCCTTTTGCGGATGGCAGCGCCAGGATGGCCTGCTTTCCATCCAATTGGTGCTGGAAGAAGCCGCCGCGCATTTGAATGGCGGAGAGCCCCCGCTGGTGACCGCCGCCGGGCGCACCGATGCCGGCGTGCATGCCGAAGCCCAGGTGGCGCATCTGGATTTGGGCACTGACTTTCCGCCCGAGCGGGTGCGAGAGGCCTTGAACTTCCACACCCGCCCGCACCCGGTTTCTGTGACCGGTGCGGCAATAGTGCCCGAGGATTGGTCCGCCAGGTTTTCCGCCATCGGCCGCGCCTATCGCTACCGCATCCTGAACCGCCCGGCGCGCCCGGCCTTGGATTTTGGCCGCGTGTGGCATGTGAAGAAGCGCCTGGATGCCGCGGCCATGCATGAAGCCGCACAGGGGCTTTTGGGCCGGCATGATTTTTCCGCCTATCGCGCCGCTTCCTGCCAGGCGAAATCGCCGCTCCGCACACTCGACCGGTTGGATGTGACCAGGCTGGGGGAGGAGATTGAAATCATCGCCGAGGCGCGGAGTTTTTTGCACCACCAGGTGCGCAATATGGTCGGCACGCTGGTGGAGGTTGGCTATGGCCGCCGCCCGGCTTCCTGGCCGCGTGCGGTGTTATTGGGCGGAGACCGCGCCAAGACCGGCCAGACCGCGCCGCCGGAGGGGTTGGTGCTGACGGGAGTGCGGTATGCTGAGGCGCTGGGGTGGGGGTAGCCGCCAGCTTGCTCAGCCTTTGCCGAGCCGGCCACCCCTGTTAGAAAAAGGATGCGAGGTGGCCTGTTGGTGTCGGACACGCGCCGATTGGATAGGCGATAGGGTCGCACCCGGCCTGAGCGCGTCGCTAGACCAAATCACAGGATTTTCATGCTCTTTTGACCAATGATTATCGGCGGTTTTCGCAAACTCGAAGTCACTCAAGTCCAGGCTTAAACTTTTCCAACCACTCGGTTCGCCAGCAACACACGAGA
>JADCFR010000181.1 GCA_020249415.1 Roseomonas sp.
CCCAGGCGCGGCGCGATAATGGCTCAGCTTGGCCGGACAAAGGCCTGTCGCGCGAGCAGCTTCCAGCCATCGGGCTGGCGCTTCCACACTTGCAGAATACCGATATTGACCGGGTTCACCCGCCCGCCGCTTTCGGATTCCCCGCGCAGCACATGGCGCACAATGGCGTCATCGCCGACCACATCAATCGTCTGATCCGAAATATTCATGGACCGGAAGATCGAGGTCCTATTCGCCAGCGGATCAATGAATTCCTGGCGATTTTCGATCCGCCCGGCGGAATGGCCGTAGCTGAGCCGTTCATGCGTGACAGCCATCAGCCCGGCGCGGTCCCCGGCCAGCATGGCCTTGGTGAGTGCCTCAACCGCAGCAGCCACGGCGGCGGCATCGCTGCCCTGGGCCTGGGCGGTTGAGGGGGTAAAATGGGCGAGCGTCAGGGCAGCGGCCCCGGCCAGCGCCAAATGGCGGCGTTTCATGGACATTGGCTTTCCTCCTGCTGCGGTGATCCGCAGTCGGGCAAATTCTGCGCCCGGGAAATGCCGGCGCGCAAGGCACAACCGGCCCAAAAAGCCGCGCCTTGGGGTTGCAATTTGGCGCTTTGCTACCTTTTGGAAGAGCCGGCCTGGGTGGACACCCGGGCGCGGCGCCTGTAGTGCGGCGCACAATCTGTCCTTTTGGGGGTATCCCTTATGAAAGTGGCCGTTCTGAAGGAACGCCGGGCCGGTGAGACGCGGGTTGCCGCGACGCCGGAGACCGTGAAGAAATTGATTGGCATGGGCTGCACGCTGACCGTTGAGGCAGGCGCTGGCCTTGCCTCTGGCATTACCGACGCAGCCTTCACGGAAGCGGGCGCAAGCCTTGCCGCCGATGCCGCCGGGGCTTTGGCCGGGGCCAATATCGTCCTGAAGGTGCGCGCCCCACTGGCCGCCGGCGAAGGCACGGTGGATGAGCTTTCGCTGATCCCGCGCGGGGCGCTGCTGATTGCAACACTCGCCGCCGATGCCGATGCCGCCGGGCGCTATGCGGCTGCCGGCATTGACGCTTGTGCCATGGAATTGCTGCCGCGCATCACCCGCGCGCAATCCATGGATGTGCTGTCGTCACAGGCGAATTTAGCGGGCTACCGCGCCGTGGTTGAAGCCTCGACCGCCTATGACAAGGGCTTTCCCATGATGATGACCGCCGCCGGCACCGTGCCTGCGGCCAATGCCTTTATCATGGGTGCAGGTGTTGCCGGCTTGCAGGCGATTGCGACTGCGCGGCGCTTGGGTGGCCGCGTCTCCGCGACCGATGTGCGCCCTGCCGCCAAGGAAGAAATCAAATCGCTTGGCGCCAGCTTCGTGGGCTACGAGGATGAGGAAAGCAAGGCCGCGCAAACCGCAGGCGGCTATGCGAAGCAGCTTTCCGCTGCCTTCTACGCCAAGCAGGCGGAAGTGGTGGCCGCGCATATCGCCAAGCAGGATGTCGTGATCTGCACAGCTTTGGTGCAGGGCCGCCGCGCGCCCATTCTGGTCACCGCCGAGATGGTGGCCGCCATGAAGCCCGGTTCGGTGATTGTGGATATCGCGTCTGACGCCGGCGGCAATTGCGCGCTGACCAAGCCGGGCGAGCTTTTCGTCACCGAAAATGGCGTGAAGATCCTGGGCTATACGAATTGGCCCGGGCGTATTCCGGCGGCGGCTTCCGCGCTTTATGCGCGCAATCTGCTGACCTTCCTTTCCACCTTCTGGGACAAGGACGCCAAGGCGCCCAAGCTTTCCGAAGAGGATGAGATTGTGAAGGGTGTTGCGCTGACGCGCGGCGGGGCCGTGGTGCACCCGCAAATGAAGCCGGCCCAGGCAGGCTAAGGAGAATTCGGATGAACGCGACCGAACTCGCCAATCAGGCGGCCAGCACAGCGCAGCGCGCCCTTGAATTGGCCGAACAGGCCCGCCGTGCGGCGGAAGCCGTGGCCCCGGTGGCCGCGGCGGCTGAGCCATTCCTGTATCTGCTGACGATCTTCTTGCTCGCCTGCTTCGTCGGCTATCATGTGGTGTGGAACGTCACACCTGCGCTGCATTCGCCGCTGATGGGTGTGACCAATGCCATTTCATCGGTGATCGTGGTGGGTGCGATCCTTGCTGCCGGTACCGCTGATGGCTGGGTGGCGCGGATTTTCGGCTTCATAGGCGTCACACTTGCTGCCGTGAATATTTTCGGCGGCTTCATGGTGACGCGGCGAATGTTGGCCATGTTCAAGAAGAAGGGGAGCTGAGGTCATGGCAACCACTCTTCTGACCTTGGCGTATCTGGTTGCGTCAGTGATGTTCATTCTGGCGCTGCGTGGCCTGAGCCATCCGGAAACCAGCCGCCAAGGCAATATGTTCGGCATGATCGGCATGGCGGTGGCCATTGTCGCCACATTGCTGAAGCCCGGCATGGATATTGGCGGCATCGCGCTGGTGATTGCGGGGCTTGCCCTTGGTGGCGGGATCGGCACCATTGTGGCGCAGCGCATTCAAATGACGTCACTGCCGCAGCTTGTCGCGGCCTTCCATTCGCTGGTGGGTCTGGCAGCCGTATTCGTGGCGGCGGCGGCGTTCTACGCGCCGGAGAGTTTTGGCATTGGCACGCGCGGCAATATCAAGGGCGCGTCCCTCGTGGAAATGTCACTCGGCCTTGCGATTGGTGCCATTACCTTCTCGGGTTCCGTGATTGCCTTTGCGAAGCTGGATGGCCGCATGTCTGGCGCGCCGATCATGTTCAAGGGTCAGCATATGCTGAACCTGGGGCTTGGCATTCTGCTGGCGCTGCTGGTGGTGCTGTTCGTGATTACCGGCAGCGATGTGCTGTTCTGGCTGATTGCGATCCTGTCCTTTGTGCTGGGCTTCCTGCTGATCATCCCGATTGGTGGCGCGGATATGCCTGTGGTTGTGTCCATGCTGAACAGCTATTCCGGCTGGGCGGCGGCGGGCATTGGCTTCACCATCGGCAATCTGCTGCTGATTGTGACTGGCGCGCTGGTGGGCGCTTCGGGTGCCATCCTGTCCTACATCATGTGTAAGGGCATGAACCGCAGCATCATCAATGTGCTGCTGGGTGGCTTTGGTTCCGAAGGCGGCGCGGCGGCAGCGGGTGGTGCGGCAGCGGATCGTCCGCCGGTCAAGGCCGGCAGCCCGGAAGACGCGGCCTATATGATGAAGAATGCGCAGAAGATCATCGTGGTGCCTGGCTATGGCATGGCGGTGGCGCAGGCGCAGCAGGTGCTGCGTGAAATGGCCGATCTGCTCAAGAAGGAAGGCGCGGAAATCAAATACGCCATCCACCCCGTTGCGGGCCGTATGCCCGGCCACATGAACGTGCTGCTGGCCGAAGCGAACGTGCCTTATGACGAGGTATTTGAGCTTGAGGAGATCAACCCCGAATTCGCCGATGCCGATGTGGCCTTTGTGATCGGGGCGAATGACGTGACCAACCCGGCGGCAAAAACCGACAAATCCTCGGCGATTTACGGCATGCCCATTCTGGATGTGGAACGCGCAAAGACCGTGTTCTTCATCAAGCGCGGCATGGCGAGTGGTTATGCCGGCGTTGATAATGAACTGTTCTTCCGCCCGAATACCATGATGCTGTTCGGCGATGCGAAGAAGGTCACGCAGGAGATTGTGCAGGCCTTGCAGCGCTGATTTGCGCGTTGTTCCTGACAGCCCCGGCCCGCGTAAGCGCGCCGGGGTTTTTTATTCCTCCTGCCAAGGCGCTTTCACATCATCACGCGGCGGGCGGCCGCGCTGCATGCGCCCGCGCGATAGCTCCGTCACCACGCCATGCAGCGTACGGAGTTCCTGTTCCGTCACCTCGCCCCGCTGGAACCAATGGCGCAGATTGCGCACCATGCCAGGGCGCTTTTCCTGATTGTCGAGAAAGCCTGAGGCATCCAATTCCGCAATCAACCGCCCCAGGAAAATATCCAATTCGCCCTTGGTCGCGACATGGGTTTCATTGGTCATCAAATAGCGCGGCGGCGTTACCTCAGCCGCCATCCACCATTCATAGGCGAGGATCATCACCGCCTGGGCGAGGTTGAGCGAATTATGCGCAGGGTTCAGCGGATAGCGCACCAGCGTATCGGCGCGCGCCAGATCCTCGGCTTCCAACCCGGCGCGTTCAGGGCCAAATAGCACCGCGACGCGCTGGCCGCGGGCGTTGATGGCGCGCAAATCCTCAGCCGCCGCGCGGGCATCCCGCACGGGGATGACGACATGGCGCGGGCGCGGGCAGGTGGCGAACACACGATGGCAATCGGCTACAGCGGCATCGAGCGTGTCGAAAACCTGCGCGCCATGAATGATGGCATCAGCGCCGGAAGCGGCAGGTAGAGCATCGGGCTGCGGCCAGCCATCGCGTGGCGCGACGATACGCAAGTGAAACAAGCCGCCATTGGCCATGGCGCGGGCGGTGCTGCCGATATTGCGCGCCATTTGCGGGCGCACCAGCACGATGATCGGGCTTTCACCCGGGGGCGGCGAGAGTGGTGCCCCCCCTTCCCCACGCCCGCCCGTCATCGCGCGAGAAAGGCCCTTGGAGCATTTTCAAGCCAAGTGGTCACGCTTGGCGGCTCGGAAAATGCGTCCTTAC
>JADCFR010000182.1 GCA_020249415.1 Roseomonas sp.
CGCGGCGCGCAACCCGCGGTCGCCACGCCGACAAACCGCGCAAGCGGCGTCAGCCCATGGCGCTTCGCCGCCGCTTCACTCGCGATGATCAGCGCGCAGGCACCGTCATTCACACCTGAGGCATTGCCCGCCGTCACCGTGCCATCAGCCTTCACCACTGGCTTCAACTTACCGAGTGCCTCCATCGAGGTTTCGCGCGGATGTTCATCAGCACTCACCACCACCGGATCACCCTTTCGGGAGGGGATGGTGACCGGTACGATTTCCTTCGCCAGCCTGCCATTTTTCTGCGCCGCTGCCGCGCGCGCCTGGGAACGGAGCGCCATGGCGTCCTGATCGTCGCGCGCGATATTGTAATCGGCGGCCACGTTTTCCGCGGTTTCCGGCATGGAATCGGTGCCGTAGCGCTTCTGCATGGCCGGATTCACGAAGCGCCAGCCGATCGTGGTGTCAAAAATCGCATTGCTACGCGAAAAGGCGCTTTCGGCCTTGGGCATCACGAAAGGCGCGCGCGACATGCTCTCAACGCCGCCCGCAATCATCAATTCAGCTTCGCCGGCGCGAATGGCGCGCGCGGCAATGCCCACCGCATCCATGCCGGAACCGCAAAGCCGGTTCACCGTACTGCCCGGAATGGCTTGCGGCAGGCCGGCCAGCAGCAGCGCCATGCGCGCGACATTGCGGTTATCCTCTCCGGCCTGGTTGGCGCAGCCGAAGATCACATCATCCACTGCCGCCCAATCCACCGAAGCGTGGCGTTCCATCAGCGCCTTAAGCGGCACCGCGCCAAGATCATCCGTGCGCACAGATGAAAGGCTGCCGCCGTAACGGCCAATTGGCGTGCGTAGGGCAGCGCAGATGAAAGCTTCGGGCATGATTTGGTTTCCTCGATCCTGATGGCGCAGCCAAGCATTATGGGTCGCGCGTGATATGCGGCATCATCCCGCAGAACGCTAGTGGTCCGATCGCCACTGTCGGTTCCCGACAGCGGCGTGAATCGGCCCACCAAATATACGGCTAGTGGTGCGGCGGGGCTTTTTGGGCAGGGGATAGGTCAGCATGAATCGCACCACTAGCTTGCCAATCAGTCGGCGCGGATATTCGCCTCCCGCGCGATGCGGGTCCAAGTCTCGCGATCCTTCACCAAGGTCTCACGCACTTCCGCCCCAGGCGCGAAGGCCGGGAAGGTGCCGAAGCCAAGCAGGGTTTGCGGCAGATCGGTATTCTCCATGGTCCAGCGCATGGCATCTTCCAGGCGCCGCAGAATGGCAGGCGGGGTTGCCGCCGGCGCCGCAAGCGCCGTCCAGGAGACGAATTCATAGCCCGGCACCCCGGCCTCATCTACCGTGGGCACATCAGGCAGATTGGGGTGGCGCTGACGCGATGTCATGGCAAGCACACGGATGCGCCCCGCTTCATGCGCGCCGCGCATCAGCCCATAGCCATCCACCATCATCTGCACGCGCCCGCCCAGCAGATCCTGCAAGGCCGGGCCACTGCCGCGATAGGGCACATGGACGATATCAACGCCAGTGCGGCGCACCAGAATTTCAAAGGCAAAATGCGGCACGCCGCCCGAACCACCCGAGCCGAAATTCAATTCGCCGGGCCGACGACGTGCGATATCCAGCAATTCCTGCAAGCTGCGCGCCGGGAAATCCGCCGGTACGGCGATGGCAAGCGGACCCAGGGTGACACGCCCAATAAAGGCGAAATCACGCAAGGTATCGAAGCCGGGATTGGGAAACAGCGCTTGCGTCGTGTAATTGCCGACATTGCCAAAGAACAACGTATAGCCATCGGCTGGCGATTTCGTGACATGATCCATCGCGATATTGCCGTTATTGCCGCCGCGATTATCAATTGCCACCTGCTGGCCGAGCCTTTGGCTGAGGCGCTGAAAGGTGGGACGCCCGATCGTATCCACGCCCCCGCCAGGCGGGAAGCCGATCACCACACGGACAGGCCGGCTTGGATATTCGCCTTGCGCGATGGCAGGAAGCGGCAGCGCAGCGCCAAGCCCGCCGAGCAGGATATTGCGACGATTGACCTTCCCGATCATTGTTTTCCTCCGCCAATATTTTTGGTTTTGCGGAAGCCTATGGGGCAACGGGCGAGAGCGTCAATGAAATTTTTGATGCCGGGCTTGGCCTTGCGCGTGGTGATGGCCGGTAGTCTGAGCGGGTCATGGGCAATGCCCTCACTCCCACGCCGCCGTTACTCGCCCTTTTCGTTCCGTTATGTCAAATTTCATGGCTGCAGCACGCGGATCGCGCAGCTACGCAGGCCATCACGCCGTTTCCAGCTATCCTGGATTTACCGCGCCTTCGCACCCCTTGTCGCACACTGCGCGGCAACCGACCATGCCGGCCCCGATCCGCACCGCCTGTTGCAGTTCCATCACGCCAGCGCCCCTGCTGGTCAATGCCATCCACCGCGGCGATGCGAACATGTTGCCCAGGAAAGCCGCCGAGTAGGGCAGGACCATGTGAGGAGGCATCGACTTGGGCGACAAGCAACAAACAAGGGCGAACCTAGGGGAGCCACCATCCATCAGCCTCAGCGACCTTGCTCATCTCCTTACCGTCATCAATCTGGCCTCGGGCCGAGGCGCGTTTCGCGCGGCCGAGCTCAGCCAGGTTGGCCAGCTATTCGACAGGCTGCGTCGCTTCCTTGCGCTATCGGCCCAGCGCTGATCACCGCCGCCAGCCTGGTGGTGCGATTCATGCTGACCTATCCCCAGCCCCAAAAAGCCCCCGCGCACCACTAGCCGTTTATTTGTTGGGCCGATTCACGCCGCTGTCGGGAACCGACAGCGGCGATCGGACCACTAGGCCGAGCCGGAAGGTGTTTGAAGGTCGAGCGCCCCGCGTTTTTGAACCACTCCAGACATCTGCATGCCTTTCAAGGTAATTGGGTTGGTCGCGAGAATCTTGTCTCGAACCCCGACCGCCCATCAAAGAACGGATTGCCAATCCCCCTCCGCTTTGCCAAAAGACTGTCATAAAAGCGTCACAAACTCGGGAGGAAGCTTACAATGTTCATGAGAAAAATGGCTTTGGCAGCGTTGGCGCTGGGGGGGCTCGGCTTCGGGCAGGCGGCGCAGGCGCAGGGCTCGCTTAATGTCTATTGCTCGGTCCAGAATGAATGGTGCCAGGCGATTGTCACCAATTTCCAGCGCGATACGGGCATCCGGGTAAACATGACGCAGCGCGGTTCGGGCGAAAGCCTGGCCGCCATCCGGGCCGAGGCGCAGAACCCGCGCGCGGATGTCTGGTTTGGTGGCACGGGTGATCCGCATCTGGCGGCCGCTGAGGAAAACCTGACCCAGGCCTATGAAAGTGCAAATAATGCGGAGTTGCAGCCCTGGGCGCTGACGCAATGGCGCCAATCCCAACAGCGCGCGATTGGTGTTTACGCCGGTGCGATCGGCTTTGGCATCAATACGGAATTGCTGGCGCGCAAGAATATTGCGCCGCCCGCCTGCTGGGCGGATTTGCTGGATGCGCGCTTCAAGGGCGAAATCCAGATGGCCAATCCGAATTCATCGGGCACGGCCTATGTGGTGATTGCCACACTTGTGCAGCTGATGGGTGAGGAGCCAGCCTTTGATTACCTGCGTCGTCTGCATCCCAATGTGAATGCCTATACGCGTTCCGGCACGGCACCGATCAAGGCGGTCGCGCGCGGCGAAACGGGTGTTTCGCTTTCCTTCGTGCATGATGCGGTCACGGAACGTAATGCCGGCTTCCCCGTTGCCTATGCAACACCCTGTGAAGGCACGGGTTATGAGATCGGGTCCATGTCCATCATTCGTGGCGCGCGCAATCTGCCGCAGGCGCGGCGCTTTTATGATTGGGCGCTGACCGCGCCGGCGCAGCAGCTTGGCTTTGATGCGGGTGGCCAATTGCAAACCCCGTCCAATCGCGCGGCACCGCTACCGCCCAATGCGCCGGACCTTTCGAAAATTCGGCTGATTGACTATGATTTCGCGAAATTCGGCCAGGCTTCAGAACGCCGCCGGCTGATTGCGCGCTGGGATCGTGACATCGGCGCCCTGCCGCGCTGAAGCAACTGGAACGCGCGCCATGAAAACTCGCCTTCGCCTGCTGGCCGGCTTCGTGGCCCTGGCACTTTCTGCCCTGCCCGCGGCGGCGCAGGGCAGCCTGAACATGCTCTGCGCGCCGGCGGCTGATTGGTGTGAGGCCGTCGCCGCCGCCTTTCAGCGCGATACCGGCATTCGCGTGGCCATGGCGCGCAAATCCACTGGCGAAATCCTGGCGCAAATCCGCGCCGAGGCACAAAACCCGCGCACCGATATCTGGTTTGGCGCATCGGCTGAGGCGCATTTTTCTGCCGCCGAGGGTAATCTGTTGCAGCCCTATACCTCGCCCAATATGGCGGGGCTGCATGATTGGGCAAAGCGCGTGCATGCCATGGGGGGCGAGCGCTGCGTTGGCGTTTCCTCAGGCGCCATCGGTCTTGCCTGGAACCGCGAATTGATGGCGCGCAAGAACCTGCCGCTGCCGCGAAGCTGGGCGGATATGCTGAACCCGGCCTATCGCGGCGAAATCCAATTGCCCAATCCGAATTCTTCCGGCACCGCCTATACAATCATTGCCGGGCTGATCCAGCTTTGGGATGAGGATCGCGCCTTTGATTATCTAAAGCGCCTCCATCCCAATGTGAATGCCTATACGCGTTCAGGTGCGGCACCGATGCAGGCTGTATCGCGTGGGGATACCGCGCTTGCGGTCAGCTTCAATATGGAAGTCGCTTCCATGCAGCAGGCGGGGTTTCCGATTGATCTTGCCTATCCTTCTGAGGGCACGCCTTACGAAGTGGCCTGCATGTCCATCATTCGTGGCGCGCGCAACCTGCCCCAGGCGCGGCGCTTTTATGATTGGTATCTGACGCCGGCGGCGATGGATATTGGCCCCAAGGTCAATCAATGGCATGTGCCGGCGCATAAGGATGCAACGCCTGATCCGCGCATCCCGGACCTCAGCCAGGTGAAGCTCATTGATTATGATTTCGCGGCCTTTGGTGAAAGCAATCGTCGCCGGCAAATCCTGCAGAGATGGGAGAGGGAAATCGGTTCGCTGCCGCGCTAAAAATCCGGGAGGTAAGAAATGATAAGACGGGCGATTGTTTGGGCTTTCCTATTCTTACTTGGTTTGTCTACGCCGGTTTGGGCGCAGGGCAGTCTCAATCTCTATTGTTCCGCCACCATTGAATGGTGCCAGCCCATCGCGCGCGGCTTTGAACGGGAAACCGGCATCCGCGTGACACTTGCGCAAAAATCCACCGGCGAAATGCTGGCGCAGTTGCGGGCCGAGGCGCGGAACCCGCGCGGCGATATCTGGTGGGGTGGCACGGGTGATCCGCATGTTGCCGCCGGTGAGGAAGGGCTGACGCAAGCCTATGAAAGCCCGCGCATTGCCGAATTGCATGATTGGGCGCAGGCGCAATGGCGCCAGACGGAAGGCCGCACAGTTGGCGTTTACGCAAGTGTGTTGGGCTTTGGCTTCAATACGGAATTGCTGACGCGCAAGAACCTGCCGGCGCCTGCCTGCTGGGCTGATTTGCTGCGCCCCGAATATCGCGGCGAAATCCAGATGGCCAATCCGAACAGCTCCGGCACGGCTTACATTGTCATTGCAACGCTGGTGCAGATGATGGGTGAAGACCCGGCCTTTGATTTTCTGCGCCGGCTGCATGGCAGCATCAATGCCTATCCGCGTTCCGGCACCGCGCCGATTACGGCAGTGGCGCGTGGGGAGACGGCGCTGTCCATCTCCTTCGTGCATAATGCGGCGGAAG
>JADCFR010000183.1 GCA_020249415.1 Roseomonas sp.
CGCGCAAGCGAAAACAAGGCCCCGATGGCCAGCAGCGCGACATGCAGCCCCGCCGAGACCATCAGCCATTTATTCAGGCGCTTATCGGGCAGGGCCCGGGACAAGGCTTTCTCTCCTTCTCCCCGGCCTTCAGCGGGGGGCCTGGGCGGGGCGATTGGGCGCAGCAGGGGGGGCTGCCGGGCGTGCTGGCTGGGTCGCGGGCCGCCCCGCCGGGGGTGCGGCACCTGGGCGCGGCGCCTGCGGCTGTTCCGCCAACAGCGCCACGCGGGTAAAGCCGGCACCGGCGATGGTGCCCATCACCTCCATCACACGGCCATAGGAAATGGCCTTGTCGCCGCGGACAAAAATCCGCCGCTCCGGCGCGCCCTGCGGCTGTTCACGCATGATCGCTTGCAGGCGCGGCACCAAGCCTTCCAAAGGCACTTCGGTTTCCTGCAAGAAAATCTTGCCTTCCGGGTTCACCGTAATGGTCAGCGGCTCGGTTTCCTGATTGAGCGGCTGGGCGGTGGTTTTCGGCAAATCCACCGGCACACCCACCGTCATCAAGGGCGCCGCGACCATGAAAATGATCAGCAGCACCAGCATCACATCCACCAGCGGCGTGACGTTGATTTCCGCCATGGGCCGGTAGCGAGACCGCCCGGAAGCCCGCCCGCCCGAAAGAGATGCCGCCATGGCCTATTCCGCCGCCTGGTTCGGGCTGCGCGGCGCGCCATCATTCGCCGCCGCTTCGGTCTGCCGCGACAGGATGGCACCAAATTCAGTGGCGAACCCTTCAAGCCGCGCGGCAAAACGCGCCAGATCAGTGTTGATTTTATTGTAAGCCAACACGGCAGGGATCGCCGCCACCAGACCAATCGCGGTGGCAAATAGCGCTTCCGCAATCCCCGGCGCCACCACGGCCAAATTCGTGTTCTGCATGCCCGCAATGGCCGAGAAGGAATTCATGATCCCCCAGACCGTCCCGAACAAACCCACAAAAGGCCCGACCGAGCCGACGGAGGCCAGAAACACCATCCAGCGTTCCAGCCTTTCCATCTCCCGCCCAATCGTCACCGCCATGGCGCGTTCCACGCGTTCCTTGGCGCCGCCCAAAACCGCCGCCCCACCGGTGCTGCGGCGCCATTCGCGCATGGCTGCCCCAAACACAGCGGCCAGGGGATGCGTCGGCTGCTCCCCTTCGCGGCTGTACAGCTCATCCAGGCTGCCGCCGGACCAAAAGCGATCCTCAAACCCATCCGCCGCCTTATTGACGCGCCGCATGGCAACGACTTTTTCGAACACCACCGCCCAGACCCAAATACTGGCGAGCAGCAGGCCGATCATCACCGCCTTCACGACCCAATCCGCTTGCAGGAACAGGCCCCAAAGCGATAAATCATGGGCCGCCTGCCCAAGCGCCTGAGTGGTCACGCTACGATCCACGCCACATCTCCTTCGCCCGCAGGGGACGATTGAAGGCGGCCAAGGCCACCTGAAAACACCAAACCCGGGAAAAGCGGTCTTTTCCCGGCAAAAACTTGTTCACCCCGGCGCCGCTTCCGCCACCGCGCGCAGCGCCGAACGCCAAGGCTCCGGCAAGGGCACCGGCCTCGCCGCCCCCTGCCCCACAGAGGCCAGCCGCACCTCCAGCACCGCCAACACCTCACCGGCGTCACGCCGCACCACCTGGCGCAGCCACACCTGCACGCCCGTCACACGGCGGATATGCGTCTCAACCACCACCGATTCGTCGAGCAGCGCCGGTTTGAAATACTCCACTTCCAGCCGCCGCACCACGAGGAAGACACCATGCCGCGTGATCATTTCCTGGTGCGGCAACCCCATGGCGCGCAAGGCTTCCGTCCGCGCCCGCTCCGCCCAATGCAAATAGCGTGCGTGATAGGCAACACCGCCCGCATCCGTATCCTCAAAATAGACACGCACCGGCCAGAGATGCGGGCCGCTCACGCCTCCTGATCCCCGAGCAAATCGAGCAAGGGCTGCACGCCCGCCGGCGGGCTCAGCCCCAAATGCCGCCAGCCGCGATCCCCCAGCACACGCCCGCGCGGCGTGCGCAAGACAAGACCTTCCTGAATGAGGAAAGGCTCCACCACTTCTTCGAGCGTGTCCCGGCTTTCCGCCAGCGCCGCCGCCAGCGTCTCGATCCCGACCGGGCCGCCATTATGATGTTCGGCAATGCGCGCCAAATACCGCCGATCCATCGCATCCAGGCCCAGCGCATCAACCTCCAGGCGTCTCAGCGCCGCATCCGCCATGGCACGGTCCGCGACCCTTTCTTCCATCAGCGCGAAATCACGCACACGCCGCAACAGCCGCCCCGCAATGCGCGGCGTGCCGCGGGAACGGCTCGCAATCTCCCGCGCGCCTTCCTCGGACAAATCGAACCCCAGTTTACGCGCGCCGCGCGTCACAATGCCCAGCAATTCCTCAGGCGTATAAAGCACCAAACGCAAGGGAATGCCGAAGCGATCCCGCAAGGGTGTCGCCAATAACCCTGCCCTCGTCGTCGCCCCAATCAAGGTAAAAGGCGGCAAATCAATCCGCACCGTGCGCGCCGCCGGACCCTCACCAATAATCAGATCAAGCTGGAAATCTTCCATCGCCGGATAAAGCGTTTCCTCGATCGCCGGTTGCAGGCGATGGATCTCATCCACAAACAAGACATCACGCGGCTGCAAATTCGTGAGTATCGCGGCCAAATCACCCGCACGCTGCAAAACAGGGCCCGAAGTCGCGCGAAACCCGACGCCCAATTCACGCGCCACAATCTGCGCCAGCGTCGTCTTCCCAAGACCAGGCGGGCCATGAAACAAAACATGATCCATCGCCTCAGCCCGCGCCCGCGCCGCCCCAATGAAAACGCGCAAATTCTCCCGCAAACCACGCTGCCCGGTGAAATCATCCAACGTCTGCGGGCGGAGCGAAACCTCAGCCCCATCCTCCTCAAGCCGGGAGGGGGTGGAAAGACGATCGGTGTCGGTCATGGGGGGGGTGGCTCCGCGGGGGCGCTGCCCC
>JADCFR010000184.1 GCA_020249415.1 Roseomonas sp.
CATACATGGGCACACCTGCTTCGTGCGCGGCTTCCACCTTATCCAGCAACCAACGCCACAGGCCCGGCTTGGATTCCCGTTGCAGTAACGAGAATGTCATTGGCCGGCCCGATGCCGCGGCGATGCGTTGCAGGCGCGCGAATTCATCTTCCGGATCGTCAAAATCCGAAATCACCTGCATCCAGCCCGCACCCTGCGCACGAATGGCACGCGCGATGGTCTCCAACTCCGCCTCCGGCGTGCCGAGGGTCGGGATATGGCGCCCATCCAAGGTGCGATGCGCAATGGCGCGTGATGTCGAAAAGCCGAGCGCGCCGGCCGCCAAACCTTCCGCAGTCAGCCGCGCCATCTCGGCGCATTGTTCGGGAGTGGCCACCGCATGCGCTTCTGCGGCTTCGCCCATGACATGCACGCGCAAGGGCGCATGCGTCACCATGGCGGCGACATCCATGTCATAGGGCCGCGCATCAAGCGCATCCATGTATTCTGGGAAGCTTTCCCAATTCCAGGGCAGGCCTTCGGTCAGCACAACCTCCGGCAAATCCTCCACACCTTCCATCAGCTTCACGAGCATATCACGCCGATCTGGCCTGCACGGCGCGAAACCCACGCCGCAATTGCCGAGCAGCGCTGTTGTCACACCATTGATGGATGAAGACAGCAGCCGGCTGCTCCAAGTCGCTTGAGCATCGTAATGCGTATGGATATCCACAAAGCCCGGCGTGACGATCAGGCCCTTGGCGTCAATCTCCTCCGGCGCGCGGGCTGAGATCTTGCCGATCTCCAGAATGCGCCCATCGCCAATGGCGATATCGGCTTCATAGGGGGGCGCACCGGTGCCATCCACCAGCGTGCCACCACGAATAATCAGGCTTGCGTCGCGTGCCATGGGAGTTTCCTTCAGGTCTTCAGGATGATTTTGCCAAGATGCGCATTGGCCTTCATATGCGCGAGCGCCTCAACCGCCTCATCCAGCGCAAATACACGGTCAATCGGCAAACGGAACACGCCTTCATCCACGCCCTTGCGCAAATCCCGCCGAGCGACGCGTTCCTCTTCGCGGATTTCCGCGACACTGCGCGTGCGATGCGTCACACCGATATAGGCAATGCGGCGCGTGGCGTGCAGATCAAAATCGAAATCGCCATGCGCCCCGCCAAGCCGCCCGACATTCACAATACGGCCCAGAATGGCGGTGGCGCGCATGGCGGCATTGATGGTCCCGCCGGAGACCTGGTCAATCACCAACTGCACCCCGCGCCCTTCGGTCAGCGCCAGCACCTGATCCGCCCAATCGGCATCATTGGTGTTCACCGCATGATCGGCGCCGAATTCCTTCAACCGCGCGCGGCGTTCGGCATGGGTGGAAGTGCCAATCACCAGCCCTGCGCCCATATATTTCGCGATCTGCATGCCCATCAGCCCAACGCCGCTGGACGCACCCAGGATCAGTACCGCTTCGCCCTTGGCCAGACGCCCATTGGAAATCAGCGCATCATGCATGGTGGCAAGCGCCACCGGCAAAGTCGCGGCTTCTTCCCAGGACATGTTGCGATCCGGCACCGGCTGCACACGGCCCATATCGGCAATGGCATATTCCGCATAGCCGCCCGAACCCGCGCACATCACGCGGTCACCAGGCTTGATGCCGGCAACGTCCACGCCCACGGCGGCAACCTCACCGGCGAATTCCAGCCCCAGAATAGTGCCGGCGCCGCCCATGCGCCCATGCGCATGCCCCGCGGCCACGCCAAGATCAGCGCGGTTTAGACCCGCCGCGCGCACCCGCACCAATACCTGTTCCGGCCCCGGCACCGGGCGCGGCGCTTGCTGAACCTTCACGCCCTCCGCGGTGACGACCGCTGCCTTCATGGTTTCGGTCATGCTATTGCCCTTTCAGTGAATGCAGAGGATGCCATGGTGGCGCTCAGCGCGGCAGTTGGGGATTCAACCGCCACATGGTAAAATTCAGCAGCCCCGCAAAGCTGACCCAGGCCAGATAGGGCACCATCAGCAGCGCGGCGCGGGCATCAATCGGCCAAAACACGATGATGCAGGCCAGGATGGAAAGCCACAGCAGGCAAAGCTCGGCAAAGGCCAAATCCATCCGCCGCATGCCAAAGAAAATCCCGGACCAGGCGGCGTTCAGCACCAATTGCAGCGCGAAAAGCCCAAGCGCCAGCGCGCCGCCGGCAAAGCCCACGGCCTCCCAGATCAGCCAGCCGGCAATCGCGATCATCAGGAACAGCACCGCCCAGGCCGGGGCAAACAGCCAATTGGGCGGGCACCAGCTTGGCTTTTTCAGCGCCTCATACCAGGGGCCCGGGGTGAAGACGGCCCCTGACATGGCCGCCGCGAAGCTGGCGCCCAGAAAGCCCAGAAAACCGTAAATCGAGGACCATTCCATGCCCCCTTATAGACCAAGATTGCGACTTGCCGAGGGGTAATGGCATGATGCTGCCAGAAACAAGGGGGGCAGCCGCCATGGCGCAGCACGAATCGGATTATGTCATTCTGGGTGGGGGCTCGGCCGGCTGCGTGCTGGCGACGCGGCTTTCGGAAGACCCGGGCACGAGTGTCACTTTGCTGGAAGCCGGCCCCTGGGATCGCAACCCCTGGATCCATATCCCCATGGGCTTTGCGCGGCTTTATGTGACGAAGAAATTCGATTGGAATTACCAGACCGAAGCGGAAGGGGAGCTTGGCGGGCGCAGCGTCTATTGGCCGCGCGGGCGCGTGATTGGCGGCTCGGGCAGCGTCAATGGCCTGGTGTTTCTGCGCGGTAGCCCGCGCGATTATGATCGCTGGTCGCAATCTGGCGCGCGCGGCTGGTCCTATGAAGACTGCCTGCCCTACTTCAAGCGGCTTGAGAATTTCGCAGGCCCAGACAGTGAATTTCGTGGCAAGGATGGCCCGATGCGCATTGGGGAGGTGCCTGAACCCTCACCAGGCTGCCGCGCCTTTGTGGAAGCCTGCGTCAAGCTTGGTTTCACGCGCAATCGCGACAATAATGGCGATTGGTATGAAGGTGTTGCGCCCAATCAATTGAATGTGCATCGCGGGCGGCGCTGGAGCCCGGCTGTGGCCTATCTGCGCCCGGCCTTGAAGCGGCCCAATCTGCGCGTGGAAACCGAACGCCTGGGCCAGCGCATCCTGATCGAAAATGGCCGCGCTGTGGGCGTGGTGGTACGCGGCCCGGCGGGCGAGGAAACCTATCGCGCGCGGCGGGAGGTGATTCTTTCATCCGGCGCCATCGAAAGCCCGAAAATGCTGATGCTGTCAGGCATTGGTGATGCGCATGCGCTGCGGGAGATGGGCATTCAGGTGCAGGTCTATGCGCCTGAAGTGGGCAAGAATCTGCAGGATCATTTCATGGTGCGCTTTGCCTTCCGCACCAAGCCTTGCGGCACCTTGAACGAGATCCTGGCCAACCCCATTCGCGCCGCCGGGCTTGGCTTGGATTGGGCACTGCGCCGCAAGGGCCAGATGGCGGTGGGCGCTTCGGAAGCGAGCCTTTTTGCGCGGGTGCTGCCAGGATCGGAAGAACCCGAAGTGCAATTCCAATTCGTCAATTTTAGCCTGGGCGGCAATCAGGGTACCTCGGCGAATTCACTCGCGAAGCATCCCGGCTTTACCTTCAATTTCTGCGTCTGCCGGCCTGACAGCCGTGGGGATCTGACGCTGCGTTCACCCAATGTCGCCGACAAACCCGTGATCCGCGCGAATTACCTGACCGCGCCTTCCGATATCCGCATCATGCTGGAATCCGCCAAGCTCGGCCGACGCATTGCCGCGACAGAGCCCTTCGCCGGCCTGATCGAAAGCGAACAATTCCCCGGGCTCAGCACGGATTCAGAAGATGAAATGCTGGATTATATCCGCGGCAATGGCACGACCGTGTATCACCCCTGCGGCACCAATCGCATGGGCACCGATCAGCGTTCCGTGGTGGATGAGGAATTGCGTGTGCGCGGCGTGCAGGGTTTGCGCGTGGTGGATGCCTCGGTCTTTCCGCTGGTGCCATCTTCCAACATTCACCCGGCGGTGCTGATGCTGGCGGAACGCGCATCAGACCTTATCCGTCGGGCGGCGTGAGAGGGCTTGCAATGAAGCGTTTGAATCTGGGCCGTCGCGCCACGCTTTCGGCGCTACTGACGGCACCCTTTCTTGCCAGCAACGCCAAGGCGCAGGGTAGCGATTGGCCCAATCGCCCCGTGCGTGTCGTGGTGCCTTGGCCACCAGGCGGCGGCGCCGATACCACGGCGCGCATGATCTTCCCGAAGCTGGCGCAAAAGCTTGGCCAGCCTTTCGTGATTGAAAACCGCCCTGGCGCTTCCGGCAGTATTGGCGCTGCGGAAGTCGCGCGCGCTACGCCTGATGGCTATACGATTTTGCATGATGCGACACCGCTTGCGATCAATCCCTTCCTGATCCGCGTTTCCTTCGATGCGCTGGCTGATCTGAAGGCCATTTTCCTGCCCATGCAGGTGCCGATGCTGCTGGTGATGCATCCGTCCCAGGCGCCGCGATCCCTGGCTGATGTGATTGCGCTTGCCAAATCGCGGCCCGGGTCGCTCGATTGGGCGTCATCGGGCAATGGATCGGCGCAGCATCTGGCTTTGGAACTTTTCACGCGCGCCTCGGGCATCACTGTGAACCACGTACCCTATCGTGGCGGAGGCCCGGCCTTGACCGATGTGGTGGCCGGGCAGGTCGGTTATTTCTTCAGCAATTCGAATGTGTCTTTGCCCTTCGTGCAGGGTGGGCGCGTCCGTGCCGTGGCGCATACCGGGCGTGGGCGCATCGCGGCCTTCCCGGACCTGCCCGCCATTGGCGATACGCTGCCGGGCTATGAGGCCTATGAATGGAACTGCATCCTGGCCCCCGCCCGCACGCCTGCTGCCATCATTGAAAAACTGAATGTTGCTTTGAATGAGGTGGTGCAGGACCCGGAAGTGGCCGCGCGCTACACCCAGCTTGCCATGGTAGTGCACCCCAATTCCGTGGCACAAGCCGAAGCCTTTTTGCGCAGCGAGACCGAAAAATGGGGCCGCGTGATCAGGGAAGCGAATATCAAGTTGGAATAGCGGGGCTAGTCACCCTGCCAAGAATTTCTCGGCAGCGCTGGCCAGCACCTGGCAGCCCAAAGCCAAATCCTCATCCTTCGTGTCTTCCGCCCAATGGTGGCTGATGCCGCCGATGGAAGGCACGAAGATCATGGAAGCCGGCATGCGCCGCGCGATGTATTGCGCATCATGCCCCGCGCCTGATGGCATTTGCTGCCAAAGCCCTGGCGCATGGGCCTCTGCCGCCTGTTCCAAGGCTTTCATCATGGCTGCGTCGCAAATGGCAGGCGTTGCGCGGCTCATTTGCGAGAGCGTCGCGGGGCATTTTTCGCGGCGGTTGCTTTCCTGCACCAAGGCGCGCAGCCCGGCTTCCATACGTTCCAGCACGGGCACAGAGACATC
>JADCFR010000185.1 GCA_020249415.1 Roseomonas sp.
CGTGATCGCCGAAAGGTCCAGCGCCTCTCGCACCGTATCTCGCACAAAATGCGCCAAATGACCGGGGGGAACAAACTGATGTAGCGAAGCAGGAAGGAGCCAACCCTGGTCCACATCCCACGCTCGGAAGGTCTTGCTCATGAAAATAAGGGAATCAGCAATACAGAGAAAAAACCAGCGAATTCTCAGACAGGCTCCTAGGCTAAGCAAGAGTCGAGGGTGGGAAAACGCCCAGAACCCCGCCGCGATCACGCCCTGATCGCGACGCCAGGATGCCAAGCGCGAGGCGTTACACGACGATGGCAACCCAATGGGCTCACTTGACTTTGACCTCCTTGGTTTCGCCATTGAGTTTCAGGAAGGTCTCCCGGATTTTGCCCTCCAGCCATTCCAGTACCGGATCAAAGGCATAGCCCAGCAGGAAGGCAATAAAGGCGAGCGAGAGCGAAAGATCCTGGATGGTGACGGTTGCGGGGTTGATCACATCGCCCGTATTCCAGACGACACTGAGCAGCCCCCCCAAGGCCGCCGGCATCAAAAGCCGCGCATAGGCGCCCCAGCCCAAATCTTCCAAAAGTGACTCTGACCGCTGCCGATAGCGCAGCCTGAGCAGATAGGTGCAGGCCCCAACCAAGGCGAGCAGCGCGGGCAGCAGGTGTTTGGTGATCAGTGAAAGGATCGCAATGGTGCGGAATTCCGATCTTCTCCAATCACTGATCAATTGGTTTGATGCGCTTCCTTCTTTGGCGGCCGGCATGGTTTCAGTCCCGCATGCCAAGGCGGCGGGTTTCTCGCCCGTGGCGGCGCAATCCGCCTGGGCTGATGCCGCCTGATCACCGGCTTGCGTCGCCGAGGCTGCGGCAGGCGCAGTTGAACACGGCGCAGCGCCGGGCGCCGTATTCCCCTGGCAGGAAGGCGACTGCGACGTTACCTTGGGCCTGGCAGGCGGCGGTTCCGGGCACCCGGCAAAATCGAATCTCGGCCCCGCGGAAATGGGCTTTGCCAGCAGGCTGAGGATGAAGCCTTGCGGGGAATCCTCGGAAAGGCTGCAATTCCAGGCTTGCAGACGACCAAAGAGAATCTGCTCCCGAATCTGATGCTGCGCAAGTGTGGAACAAAGCCCTTCAGCCTCTCGTGTTCGCGGCGAAAGGAATGGCGTCTTGTTTTCCCGCCCCTGCGCATCCGTGCCTGGAAAGCAGAAAGGCAGATATTGCAGCCGAGGATCAGCCTGGCTTTGGCCGGAGGTGTTGGGGCTGACCGGTGAGGTTGCGCCGCTTGGGGGCGCGGCTGGCGGCGCCTCGCCATTTGTCTGTTTTGGCGCAAAGGGTGAGCAGATTCGCGTCGCCCCGCCGCACTCAATGTCGAAGTTTCTTTGCGCATCCAATAAGCGCAGCCGCCCGAATACCTCATTGGCCGCGTTTTGTGTTTGCCGGAGTTGCGTCACGAGGCTTCGTGCCTCATCCGCGCGCCAAAGCATTGCGATGGAGAATACAAAGCAGGCGCCAAGCACCATCAGGATCAATAGATCCTGCCAATTGAAGCGTTTGCTGCGCGAATTGCGAATGGTTCTTGGCGTCGCGGGGTTGGCCAGGCGGGCCAGGGCATCCACCAGCAATACCAGATCGCGCAGCCCCTCTTTACGTTCCGCAATTTGCATGGGCGAAAGCGTGAGAGGCTCCAGGGGTAGATCATCAATCTCCGCATCTCCTGGGCCAGCCGCCCGGTTGGGCGTCGGGGCGGGTTGCGGTGCCGAGGGGTCAGGCGTGCCTTGCGGTGAACCAGCGGCACTGGGCACAGGGGCTGAGGTGTTGTCCGGTTGCGCAGTTGGTGGGCTGGTATCAGATCGAACAAAACGTCGGCCTGGGCGCTTGGTCAGATGATCCAACAGGAGCAGCCCGTCCTCCTGCAATTGTTCAATCTGCCGCAGCAAGCGAAGCTGCGGTTTGCGCTTATAGGCGGGGTCAACATGGTCGGTGGCCGACGCTGCTTCGGTTCCGGACATTCTGGCCTCTCGCTGGCTTTGGATGGACCCAATAGGGAAGCCTAGGCCTGATCCATGCAACAACGCAATTATTAAAACTCAGTCATAAAGCGTATCAATTTCTGCCGGTTATTCCACTGGCTTCTTCCCGCCCCCCATCGGCGTTTCGCGCACAAAAAGCGGCAGTGCATGGCCGGGCAGCCTGCCGCGCAATGCCGCCATGAGCCTGAGGCCACTCGCTTCCGGCACCTGAAACCGCGCCGTGCCCGGCGCTGCATCAAGGCTATGCAGATAATATGGCTTTATCCGGTTGCGGAGCATCGCACGCAGCAGCGCCTCCATCGAAGCAGCATCATTATTCACGCCGCGCAGCAAGACGGATTGCCCAAGCAGGGGCAGGCCGGCATCTGCCAGCCGCGCCAGCGCCCCTGCGGCATCGGGCGTGAATTCCCGCGCGTGATTGGCATGGACGGCGATGAAAATCGGTTTGGCCTGGCGCAGCGCCGCCACCAGCGCAGCCGTGATCCGCGCCGGATCAGCGACAGGCACACGCGTGTGGATGCGCAGCGTTTCGATATGCGCCATGCCAGCAAGCCGCCTGAGGATTTCATCCAGGCGCCGCGCGGAAAGCATCAGCGGATCGCCCCCGGTCAGGATCACCTCTCGAATCGCGGTACTGCCTTCAAACCATGCCAGCGCCTCCTGCAATTCCGCTTCCGTCAGCACGCCCCCATCAGGACCCACCTTTTCGCGCCGGAAACAAAATCGGCAATAGACCGGGCAGGCGAGCAAGGGCTTCAGCAGCGCGCGATCCTTGTAGCGATGCACAACACCCTTCACTGGTGTGAAGGGCGCATCCGCGGTTGGGTCTTCCAATTCATGCGGCGCGGTAATCAGCTCCGCCACATCGGGGATGTATTGCAACCCGATGGGGTCAGCAGGGTCGGCCTTGTTGATGAGTGCAGCCATGGCCGGCGTGATGGCGGTGGCGTAGCGCGCGGCGACAGCCTCCAAGCCAGGCACTGCATCCAACGCCACCAGGCCAGCGCGCGCCAAATCCTGCGGGCTGCGCAGCGTGCGGCTCTGGTCCTGGGCGATGGGCTGGGGCATGTTCGGCTTCGCCTATACCACTGCCGAAAGCGCAGCAATGCCCCTGCCCCCCTGGCACCCGGAAGCCTTCGCCGCGCGGCTGCCCTTTTTGGAACGCCGCGCAGCGCTTACCGCAGCGACCCGCGCCTTTTTCGCGGCGCGCGGCTACCGCGAAGTGGAAACCCCTGCCCTGGTCCCCGCCCCGGGGGCGGAAGTGCATTTGCGCGCCTTCGCCACACGGTATGAGGCGCATTTGGGTCAGGGGGCGTCACGCGATTTGTGGCTGCGGACCTCGCCCGAATTGGCGCTGAAGCGGTTGTTGGTGGCGGGCGCCGGGCCGGTTTTTGAATTGGCGCGCGTCTGGCGGAATGGCGAAACCTCGCCACGCCACGCGCCGGAATTCACCATGTTGGAATGGTATCGCCCGGGCCTTGGCTTTGAGGGGTTGATGGCGGAGACGGAGGAATACATCCGCGCCGTCGCACCGCGGCTGGTGGCGCATGGCGCGGTGACCACCGATCTCAGCCTGCCGTTTGAGCGCATCACCATGGCGGAAGCTTTTGATCGTTGGTGCCATGGCCTCGATATTCTGGCGACTGAGGGCGATGCCGCGCACCTTCATGCCGCCGCGCGGGCTGCGGGCTTCTCCACGCGCGCCGATGAGGGGTGGGAGGATGTGTTCTTCCGCCTGCTGCTGGAACATATCGAACCAAATCTTGGGCGTGACCGCGCGACCTTCCTGACGCATTGGCCGGCGCCGCAAGCGGCGCTCGCGCGGCGCGACCCGGCAGACCCGCGCGCCGCGCGGCGCTTTGAATTATTTGTGGCCGGGCTTGAATTGGCCAATGCCTTTGATGAGCTGACCGATGCTGGCGAACAACGCGCACGCTTCATCGCCGATACTGCCGAACGTCGCCGCATCAGCGGTGAACGCGGCTGGGAGGTTGATGAGGATTTCCTGGCGGCCCTGGAACACGGCATGCCGGCCACCAGCGGCATCGCGCTTGGCTTTGATCGGTTGGCGATGCTCGTTTCCGGGGCGCGCGAGATTGGCGATGTGCTGTGGTTGTGACGCGCCTATCCGGCGCGGCGCAGGGTATCGAGCATGGCGCTACTTTCTTCACGCGGCAGCGCATAAAACACAAAAACATAAGGGTCTGAGGCTTCAAACACCGATGGATCGGATGACGCGCGCTGCATCGTCGCACGATCCAGATCAGCCATGGGGTGCCAGGCGCCCTTCAATTCGAAAAACACATCATAACCGAGTGCATCAAGATAGGCCGGCACGGCATAGGTGCTGCCTTCGCGGTGGCGTTCTTCCAGTTCCAAAGTCAGCACGGGGCGGCAGCGGAGCAAGGTTTCGCGCGCACCGCGCAGGATTTCATATTCGGCGCCCTCGGCATCCAGCTTGATGGCGGTCACGTCAGTCAGCGCGAAATCATCTAATCTGCGCATCGGCACGGTGAAGCGCTCTACCGTGACGCGGGCCGAGACATGCGCCGCGTAATCCTTGGCGGTGCTCGCCCATTGTTCCTGGGCAACGCCATCCAGCACGGGCATGGCAAGGGTGATGCGGCCCTGATGATCACCCAAAGCCAGATGGGGGCATTCGACGTGGTCGGGATCCCCGCCAAAGGCC
>JADCFR010000186.1 GCA_020249415.1 Roseomonas sp.
CGTAGTAGCCGGCGTGGTGCTCGTGCTGATCGGGCGCTGATTACGCCTTGAACATCGCCTGAATCGCCGCCTGTTCCACGGCCGTAATGCTGGCGGGCTGCCATTGCGGCTTTTGGTCCTTATCCACCAGCAGCGCGCGCACGCCTTCGCGAAAATCCGGATGATCATTCACCACCACGCGCGTCAGCGCCAATTCCATGGCAAGGCAGCCGGCCAGATCGTACTTGGCGCCACGGATCAGCAATTCATGCGTCACAAACAGCGATGTGGGGGCGGCATGATGCAAAGTACGAAGCTGTTCGCGCGCCCAATCCGTGCCTTCCGCTTCCAGCGCGGCCAGAATGGCAGGGATGGACCCCGCCCCGAAGCAGCGATCAATCGCCGCGCGCTGCGGCGCGAAGCTTGGTGCGGGCGCGGACCCGCAAAGCTGCAATGCGGCCCCCATATCGCCGGCGATCAGTGCGGCGCGTAAAGCCGGCAGCGCTTCTCGCGTAGTGAAATGCGTCGCCAACCCCGCATGCACCGCATCCGCGCCATTCAACCGTGCGCCGGTCAGCGCCAACCACATGCCAAGCGCACCCGGCAGGCGTGGCAGTACGAAGGATGTGCCAACATCTGGAAACAGCGCAATCGCGGTTTCCGGCATGGCGAACATGGCGTGGTTGGTGACGATGCGATGGCTGCCATGCACCGAAACGCCAATACCACCGCCCATGCAAACACCATCAATCAGGCTGACCCAGGGCTTGCCGAAATCGGCAATGCCGGCATTCACGGCGTATTCTTCTGAGAAAAACGCCTCCACCGCCGCGCGATCACCCGCAACTGCCGAAGCACGCACCGCGCGCACATCGCCACCGGCGCAAAAGGCCCGCCCGCCCGCACCTTCCAGCAGCACAAGCTTCACCGCCGGATCGTGGCGCCAATCACGAATGGCGGCAGCGAAGCCCCGGATCATATCCTGATTGAGCGCATTCAGCGCCTTGGGCCGGTTCATCAGAATGGCGCCGGCCGCGCCTTCACGTGTGGCAATCAGGCTGGCTTCGGGGGCTTCGGTCATCGGTATGCTCACTCCGGCTTCAACTGCACACTCGCCACCAGGTCGCGGATTTTCGCAGCCTGGGCACGCACCATGGCGCCGAAGCTTTCGGAATCAGACCCCACGGCTTCCGCGCCCACCTCATCGCAGCGGCGGATGAATTCGGGCTGCGCTGCGGCGGCGGCGATTTCGCGCTGCAGCCGCGCCATGATCGGCGCTGGCGTGCGCGCCGGGGCGAAGAAGCCGTTCCAGCCTTCCAATTCCAGGGAAGGAAAACCCTGTTCGCGCACGGTCGGCACATCGGGCAGCACCTTGGCGCGCTTGGATGCGGTGGTGGCCAGCCCCTTCAGCGCGCCAGCCCGGACATGGCCGAAGCAGGTGGAGATTTGATCGCCGCCGAATTGCACACGCCCCGCAATCAATTCCTGAAGCATTGGCGCGGCACCGCGGAAGGGCACATGTTCCATGGCAATGCCGGCTTCGCGCTTCAGCACCTCGCCCACCATATTCATGAAGGAACCGGGGCCCGTCGAGCCGTAGAAGGGCGGCGATGATTGCGCCTTGGCCCAACCAATAAAGCCCCGCAAATCAGTGACTGGTACGGTGGGATTGGCCAGGATCACCAGCGGCACATTGGCACCGAGTGACAGCGGCGCGAAATCCCGTTCAATGTCATGCGGTGGGCGTCCCGCCAGCGTCATGGCCGCCGTGGTGGTCGGGAAGGTAATGTTGTGCATCAACAGCGTATAGCCATCGGGTGCCGCCTTCGCGACAACATCGGCACCAATCGAACCGCCACCGCCGCCGCGATTTTCCACCACAACAGATTGACCAAGCGTTTCGGTCATGCGCTGGGCGAAAAGCCGCGCGAGCAAATCCGTGGTGCCGCCGGCGGGAAAGGGTACGATGATGCGAATGGGCCGCGTTGGAAAATCCTGCGCGCGGAGCGTGGCCGGCGCCGCCAGCACGGCGCCCGCGATCAGGACATGACGACGATTGAGCTTCATTCCCGGTTCCTTCCCTTATTGAATGTGAAGGAACCGTAACCCGAACCAGCGCCCGGCCTCAATGCCCTGCATTGGCGCCGGAGAAATCCGGCACCGCCAAACCGCTCGCCGTGATCTGGCGCGCCAGATCGGCCTTCAGCCGTTCAAGCCCGGCTTCGCTGGAAGCTTCCACGCGGGCCACCAGCACGGCCTGGGTATTGGAAGCGCGCAGCAGCCACCAGCCATCATCCGTTAGCACACGCACCCCATCCACATCCTGCACCTTGGCGCCTGCGGCGGCGAGGCGTTCCTTCACTTCGCGCACCACGTCAAACTTGCGCGCTTCCGTGCAATCAAAGCGCAATTCGGGGGTATTGATCACTTGCGGCAGGGCAGCGCGCAGTTCGGAAAGCGGGCCGGTGAGCCGCGCCACAATGCCAAGCAGCCGCACGGCTGAATAAGGCGCATCATCAAAGCCGTACCATTTATCGGCGAAGAAGATATGGCCCGACATTTCGCCCGCCAGCGGGCTGCCGGTCTCCGCCATTTTCGCCTTGATCAGCGAATGCCCGGTCTTCCACATCAAAGGCTGCCCGCCCGCCTTGGCGATTTCATCGAACAGCACTTGCGATGCCTTCACATCAGCGATGATGGTCGCACCTGGCTTAGCTTTCAGCACATCACGCGCCAGCACGATCATCAACTGGTCGCCAAACAGCACATGGCCTTCATTATCAACAATGCCGATGCGATCCCCGTCACCATCAAAGGCAATGCCAAGATCAGCGCCTTCGCGCGCCACCGCCGTAATCAATTGCTCGAGGTTCTTCGGCACGGTCGGATCGGGGTGATGGTTCGGGAAGCGCCCATCAACCTCGGCATTGATCACCATGTGATGCCCCGGCAGTCGCGCTGCCAAAGCCTTCACAATTGGCCCGGCTGAGCCATTCCCCGGATCCCACACCACTTTCAGCGCGCGGTCGCCGCCATCCCAATCCTGCAGCACACGATCCGCATAGCGCGTGGCGATATCCACGGCGCGATCGCTGCCGGCGGCTTCCGGCACCACATCGCCTGCCGCGGCCATGCGGCCAATTTGCTGAATCTGCGCGCCATAGAAGGGCTTCTTGCCGATCATCATCTTGAAGCCGTTGTAATCGGGCGGGTTATGGCTGCCGGTCACCATCGCCGCACCATCGGCTTCCAGCGCATAGGCCGCGTAATAGAGCATCGGTGTCGCGCAAAGCCCAATGCGCAGCACTTCCAAGCCACAGGCGCGCAGGCCCGCGACCAATTGCGCTTCCATCTCGGGCGAATGCAGCCGGCCATCATAGCCAACCGCCACGCGCGGACCGCCGCCGCGGCTGACCACGCTGCCAAAGCAGCGGCCAATGGCGTAGGCATCTTC
>JADCFR010000187.1 GCA_020249415.1 Roseomonas sp.
CGGTTATGGTGATCCCTTCAGGCGGCCCGCCGAAAGCGTACGCGCGGATATGTTGGATGGTCTGGTTTCGCGCGCCACGGCCGAACGTGATTACGGCGTGGCGCTGACCGCGATGGGTGAATTGGATGTGGAAATGACGAAACGCCTTCGTGAGGGTAGAGATACCTAAGCGTCCGTCCAAAATCATCTTGAGTTTCTCCACACCTCTGTGATTCCCTCGCGGCGTCCCCGATTCGCGGGAGCCTTGCATGTGGACTGTTGAGAACCGCGCCCGGTATGACCGCAGCAGGTTGCGCTCTCCGAGCGACCTGACCGACGAGGAATGGGCGCTGGCCAGGCCGCAAATCCCACGCGCCAAGCGAGGCGGGAACAAGCGCAGTGTGGACGAGCGCGCGGTGGTGAATGGGCTGATGTATGTGTTGATCGCCGGCTGCCAGTGGCGCACCATCCCAAAAGACCTGCCACCACGCAGCACGGTGAACCACTATTTCTGCCACTGGCAGGATGACGGCACGCTCGATCGGTTGCACCACGCGCTTTACGTGCTCTGCCGTGAACAGGCCGATCGCGAGGCCAGTCCGACAGCGGCCATCATGGACAGCCAGAGCGTCAAGTGCGCGGAAAAAGGGGGCGCCGCATTGATCCGCCGGGCTTCGATGGCGGCAAGAAAATCAAGGGTAACAAACGGCACGTCCTGGTCGACACGCAGGGCCTGCTAAAACACGCCATCGTGCATGCCGCCGATATCCAGGACCGCGATGGCGGGGTTCTGGTGATGGCGACGTTGTTTGGGCTCTATCCCTTCCTGCTGAAGCTCTACGCCGACGCGGGCTACCAGGGGCCTTTGTTCCGAGCGGCACTCGGGCGTACCCTCCGGAACTTGCAGATCGCCATCGTGAAGCGATCTGACACTGCATCGGGTTTTCAGGTGTTGCCGAAGCGATGGATTGTGGAACGAACCATCGCTTGGCTGAACCGCTGCCGGCGCCTGAGTAAAGATTGGGAGTGTCTGAACCGAAACGCCCAGCCTTCCTCCGATGGGCGTCTGTTCGACTGATGCTGCGAAGGCTTTGCCGTTCATTAACATGATATTGGACGGACTCTTACACCCTTTTCTGAATAAAGTAGCCGAAGAATGGAATGAACCGCCCCGCGCTTTGTGCCAGGCGAAGATACGTTTAGCCATCCTATTTGGTGGTATAATTGTGGTTTGAGGCACGAAGCTGACCCGCGACAAACTTACTGATATAGTTCTTGACGAGCATCGCTCACGGAGCTTACCGTTTACTAAGGGTGCTCGGCAACTCGGTTGGCGGGGGTAGCGCTGCTGCGTTGTTTGCTCGCGTGTTTCGGTGTAACAGGCGGTTCCGCGTGGCTTTGCAGGTAAATTAATCAAAAACGCCGGATAACCCGGCAATGCATGGGAGAAGAAAAACATGGCTCGCCTTACTCGACGCAACCTGTTTGCTTCAACTGGTGTTGGGCTTGCCGCTGGGCTTGCAGCACCGGCCTTCGCGCAGGCGCGTTATCCCAGCCGCCCGGTCCAAATGATTGTGCCCTGGGGCGCCGGTGGTGGCACGGATGCCACCGCCCGCATCGTCGCCAGCCTGCTTGAACGCGATCTTGGCCAACCCTTTAATGTCGTCAACCGCACTGGCGGTTCGGGGGTCGTGGGGCATAGCGCCATCGCGACCGCCGCGGCTGATGGCTATACCATCGGCATGATCACGGTTGAGATCACCATGATGCATTGGCAGGGCCTGACCGACCTCAAGCCCACCAGCTATACGCCGCTTGCGCTGATGAATTCGGACCCGCCTGGCGTGACTGTTGCGCAGAATGCACCCTTTGCTGATATCCGTGCCCTCGCAGAGGCTATCCGCTCGCGTCCGCCCGGGAGTTTCCGCGCCTCCGGCACGGGCCAGGGTGGCATTTGGCATTTGGCACTGGTTGGCTGGCTGCAGGCCATGGGGCTGCGCGGTGATCATGTGCGTTGGGTACCCTCCAACGGCGCGGCGCCGGCCATGCAGGAACTTGCCGCTGGCGGCGTTGATATCGTCACCTGCTCAATCCCCGAAGCGCGCGCGATGATTGATGCGAACCGCGCCCGCGCGCTTGCCATCATGGCGCCGGCGCGCAACCCAATGTTTGCGCAAGTGCCGACGCTGAATGAGACGCTCGGCATCAATTATTCGGTCGGTGCCTGGCGCGGCATTGCCGGGCCGCGCAATATGCCCGCCGACATCGCGACTACGCTGGGTGCTGCGCTGAAGCGCGCCTTTGACAATCGCGAATTCCAGGACTTCATGGCCTCGCGCGGCTTTGGCACGGTCTGGGGTGATGCGGCGCAATTCGCCGCCTTCATGGCGCAGAGCGACGTCTCCATGGGCGAGGCGATGCGTGGCGCGGGCTTGGCACGTAGCTGATCACTGACCTGGGGAGCGCCGCGTTGCGTCTGAACGATGCGCTCCTCGGCGCTTTGCTGATTGGCTTCGCCGGGTGGGTCTGGTGGCTCACGGGGTTTTTTCCGCGCTTCCCCGGCCAGGATTATGGGCCGAATCTTTTTCCGCGCATTCTGGCCGCGGGGATCGGTCTTTGCGGTGCGGCGCTGGTGCTGCGCAGCCTACGGACGCGCGGGCCGTTGATCATCCTGGAAGATTGGGTGCGCGATCCCGCCCGGCTTTTGTCCTTCCTGCTGCTGCCGGGCGCAGTGCTATTCTACATCTTCTTCTCGGATTGGCTTGGCTTCATTCCAACTGCTTTTGTGCTGCTGCTCACGCTGTTCCTGTGGTTTCGCGCAAGGCCCGTGGTGGCGCTGCCGGTGGCAGCCGGGATGACGTTGCTGATGCATTGGCTATTCGCCGGGCTGATGCGCGTGCCGCTGCCGCGTGGCCTGATGGACAGCTTCCTATGAGGGGCACGCCATGGAACCGCTGATCCAGGCCTTCGGCCTTGTTTTTGACCCCTTTGTCCTGGCGGTGATTGCGGTATCGGCGGTATTCGGCATGTTTGTCGGCGCCATGCCAGGGCTCACCGCCACCATGGCAACCGCGCTGTTGGTGCCGGTCACCTTCTTCATGCCGCCAGTGCCTGCCCTTGGCGCGATTGTCACGGCGACAGCCATGGCGATTTTTGCCGGCGATATTCCGGCGGCAATGCTGCGCATGCCGGGCACGCCGGCCTCAGCGGCCTATACCGATGAATCCTATGCCATGACGCAAAAGGGCCAATTGAACCTGAATATGGGGGTCAATCTGGTCTTCTCGGTAGCGGGCGGCCTGATTGGCGTTGCCGTGCTGATCGCAGCAGCGCCGGCGCTCGCGGAAGTCGCGCTGAATTTTTCATCCTTCGAGTATTTCTGGCTTGCCTGCCTGGGCCTGACCTGCGCGGTGTTTCTCACCAATGCCGATCCGGTGAAGGGCTTCCTCAGTCTTTTCATTTGCCTGTTGCTGGCGACCATCGGCATTGATCCTTCCGCGGGCTTTCCGCGCTTCACCTTTGGCGAGGTGGAGCTGATGCAGGGCGTGAATTTCATCGCCACCATGATCGGCATGTTCGCGGTGAGCGAGCTGCTGCGCGGCGTAACCTCCCTCCGCGATACCGGTCAGGTTATTGTGCAGCAGGTGGGAAACATGTTCCGCGGCCTGGGTGATGTTGCGCGGCGCTATTGGTTTAATTTCCTGCGTGGGAGTGCGATCGGCACGGTGATTGGTGCGCTGCCCGGCGCTGGCGCCGATATCGCGGCCTGGATCAGCTATGCCGTTTCCAAGCGCTTTTCGAAGGAGCCGGAGAAATTCGGCACCGGCCATGTTGAGGGGATTGTGGACAGTACATCGGCCAATAATTCTGCCCTTGGCGGCGCCTGGATACCGGCCCTTGTCTTTGGCATTCCTGGAGATTCCATCACGGCCATTGTCATTGGCGTACTCTACATGAAGGGAATGAATCCAGGCCCGACAGTATTCACCGAAAACCCGCAGCTCATCTATGCCGTCTTCCTGATTTTCATCCTGGCCAATCTGATCATGCTGCCGCTGGGCTGGGCCGCGATCAAAAGCGCGCGCCAGGTGCTGCGCACGCCGCGCAATATCCTGCTGCCGGTCATTTTATTGTTCTGCATTGTGGGCAGCTTCGCAATGACGAACAGTCTTTATGGTGTTGCGATCATGCTGGTCATGGGGCTGTTTGGCTGGTTTCTTGAAAGCCACGGCATCCCAGTAGCCCCGCTGATCCTGGGCCTGGTGCTTGGCGAAATGCTGGAACAGACTTTTGTGCAGAATATGATCAAGACAGATGGCAATCTGCTTGCCTTCTTCAGTCGGCCGATTGCGGGGGCGCTTGGCATCGCGACCGTGCTGATCTGGGCGATCATGATCCTGCGCGTATTACGCCCAACGCGGCGCGCTGCCATGCGTGGCTGAGGTGGAGTGATCGCGCGGCGTTGGATCCGCTCGGCCATCCAGGGAAGCGTCATGGGGGGTATCCGGGAGAGGGGTTGGAATGGGGTGCGCGGCGTGGCGACGAACATATGCCGGTCACCCCCCGGTCAGGCAAGCAAGATCCTTGATAATAATCCGCTGCCGACCGCAAGCGATGATCCCAGTATGCGTCAGCCGAGACAATTCGCGTGAAACCGATTCCCTGGTTGTCGCTAGCCGCGCTGCCAAGGCCTGATGGGTCGGAGCGGGGGAGATAAGCGCTTCACCTGAAACAAAGCCCTGCCCGAGAGCAAGCCGCCGCAATTCCAGCCGCAGCCTGTCACCGAGTTTCAGTGTGGCCATTTCATAAAGCTGCGCGGAAATGGCGCGCGCACGCTTGGTGATCATTCCCGCAATTGCCATGGCGAAATCTGGCTCGCTGCGCATCAAGGCAAGAAAGCGTTCACGCGGCAGTCGAGCAAGAGTTGCCTGCGTGATAGTCTCCACGCTTGCTGAGCGCGGTAATCCATCAATTGCGGCAAATTCTCCGAAACAATCACCCGCTTCCATGACACTAAACGCCACCTCCACCCCATTTTCCGACAAGGCGCGGACAAGTAGCTGACCCTGCTGCAGAAAATATAAATCCTTATCAAGCGAGTTTTCCTCGATGACCGTTGTCCCGGGCCCAAAGGAAAGCGGAACACAAGCAGCAACCACCTTTTCACGAATGACGGGTGAGAGCGATCGCAGGATTTCAGGGACCATTTTCGTCGTCCGGACTCGGTTTGGGTCGGCCTCATTGCCCCCGGCAAAAAGAATTAGCGCGCTTTGTATCAAAGGTCACAGAGCAGATCATGGGGCTGTGCTCAATGTCGCCCTACGGGCCGAGGGCCTGAGCAACCACGGGGGATGACACCATGTATCACGAAATCACCTCGGCGCTTCTGGGCCATGCGCTGCTTGGCGCGGTCTTGGGCATACAAGCCTTTGCTACTGCCTTTTGGCTTCTCCTGGCTTTCCGCGCGGCCTTGCGGGAGCTCTCCGCACTCAATCAGGCGCTCCGGACCAGCCCTAGGCCCGCTGTTGAAGCCCGCGCGTCATGATTACGGCGGTCTTCCTGGTGCATTTCTTCCTCTGCGGTCCCTTCGACATGTACTGCGAAGAAGGGCGCATGACCCATCATTCCTGCGCCGCAGCCGAGGCCTGGCTGCGCGCCGGGCTCAAGCCGGATCAGGCGCTGCTGGTTTCTGCCTGCGACGCCAGTGACCAGTACAACCCTCATGCTGCCGCGCTCTCGGAAGATCCCGCGCCGCCCCTGCTCTCTGCCCGCACATCAATCAACGGAGGCAAGTGATGTCTCGGATATCCCTATTGCAGCGCCAACGCGGCTGGCTGGTCGTACTGGGCGCCTTTCTCATCCAGATGGTGGGCTTTGGCGCGATCTACTCCAGTTCTGCCTTCGCGCCAGAGATCGCCGCAAGCCTCAACATGGATCGCGCCTATGTCGACCTGGTCATGGTGCTGAGCCTTGGCGGCAGCTTTTTGGTGAGCGCCATCAGCGGATCCCTGGCGGATCGCTTTGGCCCGCGCCCCCTGGCCGCCTTTGGCATGATGCTTGTGGCGGCTGGCCTCGCTTTGGCAGCGCTGGCGCAGAATGCCTTCACCGTTTTTCTGGGTTACGGGCTTCTGCTGGGCCTTGGGTTCGGTCTGGCGAATGTGCCGGGCATCGCTGCAGTGCAGCGCTGGTTCATGACCAAGCGCGCCCTCGCCGCAAGCCTCGCCGCCGCGGGCATGGGGGTGGGGACCCTACTGGTGCCTATCCTCAAGGATTTTCTGGCTGCCTTTGGCGATTGGCGCAGCGCCTTCTTCTGCTGCGCCGTGCTGGCTGCCTTGGTTGGCTTGGGGGCCGCGCTGTTGCTTGATGCGCAACCTGAAAAACATGGCATGGGGCCGGATGGCAAACAGTTTGCCTCGGCGCTTGTCGTACCAAAAGCGGAAGGCATGGGCCTTCACCAGGCTTTGCGCAACCGTGCCTTCCAATACGCGCTGCTCGGCACGCTGCTGGTTTCAATCCCGGTCTCCGCACCGATCATGCTGCTGGCCGGTTCGGCTGAAGCGCGCGGGCTCAGCCCTCAGCAGGCGCTTGGGCTGCTCGGGCTGATCGGGGCCGGTTCACTTGCTGGCCGATTCTTCCTGGCTGCGGCGGCGGATCGGCTTGGTCGGCGCATCAGCTTTCTGGTCATCTGCTTTGCGCTTGGCCTTGCCATGTTTGCCTGGGCTGGCGCGCGCGAAGCCTGGTCGCTTGCCGCCTTTGCCCTGGTCTATGGCGTGCTGCAGGGCAGCTTTGTCTCCCTACTGCCTGCTTTTACCGCCGATAGCTTCGGCACCCGCGCCATCGGTGGCCTGATCGGCGCAGTCTACACCAGCCGTGGTGTGGCCTTACTGGCGGGGCTGCCGCTGATGAGTGCCGGCATCGCCTTCTTTGGCACCTATGCGGTCTCGGTCATCGGCTGCGGCCTGGCTGGCCTGCTGGGCGCCTTCCTGCTTTGCCTGGCGCGGCCCGCAGCGGCAGGCGAGCGCAAGATCGCCCGCGTCAAACCTGCGATTTCGGCCATAGCCCAAGGCGCCTCGGTGCGTGCCCGGACAGGCCACGCTGCCCTGGCGCTTTGGTTGTTGTCGCTCCTTGGCCTTGGGACCGGCCTGCTGGCGGTCTCGCCACGCGGCGCTGCGGCCGAAGCGCTGGCGCCGGATACCGCGATGCGCATCGCGAGCCTGCCCAATACCCAGGCGCGCGGTGGTGTGCGGTCCTTCGCAGTGGAACTGGCCGATGGCGTGGGCGTTTTTGAAATGCCGAAAGCCGCTGGCCGATCCCCGGTGCCGGCGGTGCTGATCCTGCATGATGCCTCCGGCGCCGATGGCCGCGCCGGTTCCTATGCCGAGCAATTGCTCGGCGCGGATATCGCCGTGCTGGAATTGCGTGAAGGCGACACTGCCGCGGCGGGTGCAGCACTTGCGGCACTTGCTGCCGATCCGCGCATCAACCCCGCACGGCTTGGCATTCTTGGCTTCGGTGCAGGTGCCCGCCTGGCCTTGGAATTGCCCGGTACGGCAGCGCGCGCCTTGCTCTATCCCGGCTGCGGCAGCCTGGCCGGCATGCGCAAAATGGCGACGGCGGTTGAACCCGCACCGCTGCTGCATCGCGTCGCTTGGATGAGCGATGCCGGCATCCGCGACTTCGTAGGGCCAGCGGAATATGCCTGGAACTATAATGTCTCAGGCGGTGCGCCCGGTTTCGCCTTGCCGCAAAGAAACGCTGCGATGCTGCTGCTGCATGGCACTGAGGATCCCGCCAACCCGGCCGAGGCTTGTGCCTTCCTATGCGAAAGCCTGCGCGCGACGGGCGCCGAGGTTGAGCATCAGGAAATCCCCCGTGCCGGCTATGCCTGGGATTACCCGCAATTTGGATCAACGCGGGACGTGATGCTGCCTGCGCCCGGCGCGGCTGGGCAGGTGGCGGCCCGCCCCTGGCCCGCCATGGCAGCGCAGACGGCGGCAACGGTGGCCGGATTTTTCGCCATGAATCTGGCGCGGTGATCCCATGACGCCTTCACCCCGCCCCACCCCCTTCATCCGGCACCCACGCCCCGATGGGCGCCCGATCGGCGCGTTGCGGAGGATGTCATGATTGCGGATCCGACCACTTTGTCCGGCGTCAGCGCCTATGGGGCCAAATTGGCGATTTGAGTAACGGAGGATTTCTGGCTCATCGTTACCGCAAGGAGAGTGAAGATGAGCCAGAAAACCTCTGCCCAACCCATGCGGGCACCAGCCGAAAAACTTGTTCGCGATATTCGCCGCGCCACGCGCAAGCACCATTCCGCCGAGGACAAGTCAGGCGATCACTGACGGCCCAGCCGATGACGCGCCGGGAGTGAAGGTCCAAGATCACCGCCAGATAGAGCCAGCCCTCGCGGGTCCAGATGTAGCTGATGTCTACTGCCCATTTCCGATTAGGCTGATCGGCAGTGAAGTCGCGCTCCAGCAGGTTTGGAACGATGTTGAACGTGTGATCGCTGTCTGTCGTCGCCTTGAACTTGCGCTTTCTTTCGACGAAAATCCCGTTTTCGCGCATCAGCCTCCCGACACGGCGGTGCCCCACCTCGACACCAACTTCCTTCAGCTCTTCGGTCAGGCGCGCGCGGCCTTAGCTGCCCAGGCTCAGGCACGATTGCTCCTTGATGTGGGCGTGAACCACCATGTCCATGCGTTGCCTGGGGCTGGCGGGGCGCTTGCGGAAGGCCCGTAGGCAGCTTGGGCTGACATTCATCACGCGGCACAGCCGATCGATCGGAAAGGCCCCACGCTGTTCTTCGATGAACCTGAACCTCACGGCTTTTGGCTCGCGAAGAACTGGGGGGCTTTTTTTAGGATGTCCCTCTCCTCCTTCAGGTTACGGACCTCACAACGAAGTCATTCATTCTCCCGCGCAAGATCACGGTCCTCGGCAGAAACCACACCCGTATCACGCTGCGCGCTCACCCATTTGTTCAAGGTCGAAAAGCCGACCCCCAGATCATCCGCACCCCGGCGTCGCGAAAGCCCGCTGGTCAGCGCTATACGCATCGCTTCTTTGCAAAATTCATCCGTCATGCCTGTGCTCATGGTTCGTCTCCTTTGCTTCACAATAGGCGATCAGAGGAGCGGCACAAAACCGTGACAGGTCCATGGAAGCGACCGCCGCGCGAGTGGTGCGAGGCCAAGACCCAGTTCGCCATCCTATTCGGCGATAGGTTCGTGGTCTGATGATCGAAACCGACCCCGCGCACAAAA
>JADCFR010000188.1 GCA_020249415.1 Roseomonas sp.
CCGCGCGTGATGGCACGGCTTCAAGTACCGCCACCACCTGCTGCAAAACCGTATCCGAAGCCTTGGAGGTGCGCTTGGAAATACGCGAAAGCGCGTCCTCACCCTTCGTGGCCTCATTCGCGTCCTGGATAAGGGCGCGGGTGGTTTGCACCTGAAAAGCTTCCCGCAGTTTCTTCGCTTCCGAAGTGAGAGATCTGGCATGGGCCCCAGCGAGCAGGGATTCATTTCGGGCTGTAAAAGCCAAAGGCCGACTGCAACGCCAATCCAGACCTTGTACATGGGCCGGTGCCTCAAGGCGCAGCATGGCGGCACCTGCAGGGAAACCGCTCCATCCCTCAACTTCCTTTGGTAATTCCGGGACCAAGTGGTTCATTTCCCAAATGACGGCTGCGCGATCCGAAGGCTCTGATTGCTGCCACAGGGCGATGATGATGTCCCAGCCATTCAGCAGCCATTCAGGGCGCTCCGCGCGGCGCTGGACCGATTGCTGGTCGCGCTGCCAAGCGCGCAGCAAAATTGTGGTATCTTCCAGAACGCGATCCAATTCGCTGATGGACGCCTTGGCACAACTGAGTGCAAGCTGCGCCCGCCGCAACAGGAACGCCGCATTCAATCCGCGGGCATTGTCCCGCGGCGCCACCATCCATCTGTCGAGATCCTGCGCGAAGGCGTTCAATTCAGCATAGGCGCGACGCGTATGGCCAATGACGGCATCATGGGCCTTGCCGAGAGGCATGAAAACGCCAGCGAGCCCTTCAAGTGACGCTTCGATTTTTTCTGTGGTGGTATTGAACCGACGCGCGATCCGCGCCACCGCCCTACCGATTCTGGGGCGCAGATACATCAGCGTTTCCTGTTCCGGTGGCACCTTGGCTTCGCCCGGCAGTTCCGTGCGGCGTATCAAATCCGTCAGAAGCAGGAAAAACATGCGCCGCAGCGCCGTGGCATCGGCCGTTTTCTGCTCCTCCGCCCAGGCCATGGCTGCCCTGCCGCGCCAACCTTCCAGGGTGGTATCCAAGGCGGCCACACGGATCGGTTCTGGTGAAAGGGCAGGCAATTCCCGCAAGCGACGCCACAGGAAGAGATCATGCACAGTGATCCCAGGCACTGATGGCACTTCCTGCCCGGGGATTATTGTGCGGCCCAACTTGCCCGAGGCGCCCATCAGAACGAGCTCAGGCGAGCCGCCCATTTCTGATTGCCGGAGCCGAGCCCCCAATAGCTGCGGCGTGGTGAAGGCGACCAATACGCCACGGTCGCGGAATGTCGCTGGATCCTGCGGAGCCTGCTGGCCGGACTTATCATTGCTGTTCGACGCAGAACTTGCAGACATGAGCGCGATTTGGTCCCGAATGATTGGCTTTCATGTTCGATCCACTGGGGCCAAAGAGCCATTCGAGTGAATCTACTACTGAACAGAACACGACAAACAAGGAGTCTTTAGCACAAGCCGCAGACTCGAGAGCCCTTCAACAATTTTACATAATACCCTTTCAAGGCGTCGCCAAGCTTCTTGTTGGTTTTTGGTCTGTCCATGCTCGGACGGAACGTGGTGCCGGGCTTGTAAACTCCGACTAAAAACGTGAAATCAACAACTTGATATCCGGTTTACTGGCCTGGTTTCATCCTGATCCGGATCGCAGGGGTTGCATTACCGGCACACCACTTAACCAGAGGCAGCGGGTTTCACCTTAGCAGGCATCCGTATTTCTGACAGCAAGGTGAGCAGACCCCTGCGCAATCAGAGCGCCTCACCCTCCACGGCGCGCCGCAAGCGCCTGAGCGCCTCAGCCCCACCCGGCATGGCAGGGTAAAGCGCCAAGGCCGCTTCCATGCTGCGCAAGGCGCCGGGCGCATCGCCCGCTTCCATTTGCAGGCGCGACAGGCTTTGCAGGGCTATGAAATGCCGGGGCTCCAGGCGCAACGCCTCGGCCAGATCGCGGGCGGCATCGCGCATTTGCCCGAGCGCCGCCAGGGCTTCGGCGCGCAAATGCCAAGCACTTGCGGCATTCGGGGCCAGCGTCAGCGCGGCATCAAAATCCTCAATCGCCTCCTCCGGGAGCCGCGCATTCAAGTTGCGCGTGCCACGCTGCAACAAAAGCCGCGCCGCCGGGGAGGCCGCTTCGATCCATATTTGCCTGATCCGTGCTTCCGCCAAGGCAAGCTGCGCCGCGTCCTGGCTGTCCCGCAATACGGCAAAAAGCTGATCAAGCTCCGCCGCGCGCGGCGTGCCCTGCGCCAGCGCCGCAACTGGCAAGGCAAGGCCCAGCAGCAGGGCGGCGCGGCGCTTCATGATCTAGCCACGCAGCTTCGCAAGGGCTTCAGGCTCTGGCCCCCCTGCCATCCAATCGAGCAATTCCACCGTGTGTATGGCCGGCATCGCGCCATCACCCAATTGCGTCAGGCAGCCAATATTCCCCGCCGCAATCACCATCGCCCCGGTGCGTTCCAAATTACCGAGCTTGCGTTCCTTCAATTGCCCCGCAATTTCGGGCTGCATCAGATTATAGGTGCCCGCCGAACCGCAGCAGATATGCCCCTCAGCCGGTTCCTTCACGGTAAAGCCGGCCTTTGCCAGCAAGGCTTTCGGCTCTGCGGTGATCTTCTGGCCATGCTGCAAGGAACAGGCGGCGTGATAGGCCACCGTCAGCCCCGGCGCTGGCCTGCTTGGCGCATAACCAAGGCGCGTCAGCACTTCCGAAATATCCGCAGCCAAAGCGGCGACCTTTTCCGCCTTCTCCCGCCAGGGTGCCGCTTCCTCTCGGAACATGAAGCCGTAATCCTTGAGCGTGGTGCCACAACCGGACGCATTCACCACAATCGCATCCAGCCCCTCATGCGCGATCTCCGCCGACCAGGCTTCAATATTCGCACGCGCGAGGCGCATCGCCGGATCATGATGGCCCATGTGATGATCCAGCGCGCCGCAGCAGCCCTGGCCCTTGGTCACCACCACCTCAATCCCCATGCGCGTCAGCAGCCTGATCGTAGCCTCATTGATCGAAGGGGCCAGCACCTGCTGCGCGCAGCCTGTCAGCAAGCCGACCCGCCCGCGCCTTTCACCCTGCGCCGGAAAAACACCCGGCCGTTCCATCGCCGAAGGTGATGGAAAGTGCTTGGGCGCGAGCCGCAGCATCGCGCGGAGCCTCTCGGCCATCATGGACTTGCCCGGCACCAGGCGGGCAAAAGGCCGCGCCACACTGGCCCCCACCAAGGCCACCCGAAACCGGAAAGGATAGGGCAACACCGCTGAGAGCAATCGCCGCAAGAAACGCTCCGTCGCCGGGCGCTGATAGGTCTTTTCAATATAGGCGCGCGCATGATCCACCAGATGCATGTAATGCACCCCGGAAGG
>JADCFR010000189.1 GCA_020249415.1 Roseomonas sp.
AGCTCCTGGGGCTCTCGCCCAGCCAAAAGCTGGTCCAGCAACGCTTTGTCTATGGCCATATCGATGGGTCCTTCCATTCCATCCATATGACCCCGCGCACAAAATTACGGATAGGGCCTTTGGCCTTGCAGAAGGGCCAAAGAAATACTCAAAGATTCATAATATTTTCTTGTCGCAAAGCGTCGGAGCGAAAGAAGCGGCGCGGCTATGCTTGACGGGGCCACCCCTGCCACCCTAAAGCCATCTTCAGGTCGGGCGCGTAGCTCAGCGGTAGAGCATTCGCTTCACACGCGAAGGGTCACAGGTTCAATCCCTGTCGCGCCCACCATTCCCCTCAATAGGATTTCGGCAGGCCGAGCACCTTTTCGGCGATATGGCTCAGGATCAGCTCGCGGCTGACCGGGGCGATGCGCGGGATCATGCTTTCGCGGAAATAGCGTTCCACCTGGTATTCCTGGGCATAGCCCATGCCGCCATGGGTCAGCACGGCGGCTTCTGCTGCGGCGAAACCGGCCTCGGCCGCCAAATATTTCGCCGCATTGGCCTCTGCCCCGCAATCGCGCCCCGCATCATAGAGCGCAGCCGCCTTCATGGTGAGCAAGCCCGCCGCTTCCAACTGCGCCCATACCCGCGCGAGCGGGTGCTGGATGCCCTGATTCTGGCCAATCGGACGGCCAAAGACCTCTCGCGTGCGGGCGTAATTGGCGGCGCGGCTAAGCGCTGCCTGGCCGATGCCGACAGCTTCGCCCGCGATCAGGATACGCTCAGGGTTGAGGCCGTGGAGGATCAGGCGAAAGCCTTCCCCCTCCGCGCCGATGCGGTCTTCTTCCGGTACTTCCAGGCCATCAAAGAACAGCATGTTCGAATCAACGCCATGCCGGCCCATCTTGTGGATCAGCCGCACTTCCACCTTGGCGCGATCAAGTGCCGTATAGAACAGCGTCAGCCCATCGGTCTTGCGCTTCACCTGATCAAGCGGCGTGGTGCGCGCCAAAAGCAGGATGCGGTCCGCGACCTGCGCCGTGGAAATCCAGATTTTCTGACCATTGATGACGTAGCGATCCCCGCGCTTTTCGGCGCGTGTCTTGAGTTCCGTAGTGTTGAGCCCGGTATTGGGCTCGGTCACGCCGAAACAGGCCTTTTCGCGGCCTTGGATCAGCGGCGGCAGGAAGCGCTGCTTTTGCGCGGGCGAGCCAAACACCACCACGGGATTGAGGCCAAAGATATTCATGTGAATGGCCGAAGCACCCGACATGCAGGCGCCGCTTTCCGCCACCGCCTGCATCATGACGGTGGCTTCCGAAATCCCCAAGCCTGCACCGCCAAATTCCTCGGGCATCGCGATGCCAAGCCAGCCGCCGGCGGCGACCGCGCGGTAGAATTCCTCTGGGAAACGCGCTTCCTGATCAATCCTCAGCCAATACTCATCGCCAAAATCGGCGCAGAGTTTCAGGATCTGCGCGCGGAGTTCTGATTGCGCTTCGGTAGCCGAATACTGCACGGAACCATCCTTGGGTAAGTCCTGCTTCAGGATTGCGGGTTTGGCGCGGCCCGGTCAATCGCATGGCGTTGCCTTGGCGGCGGCTCTCGGGCAAACACTTCGCCTGGAGCTTTAGCATGACCGAAGACACCCCTACCCTGCCCGATCGGCTTTCCAATGACCCAAGCAGCCCCTTTTTTGATGAGGCGCTGCTGAGCCGTGGCGTTGGCATTCGCTTTAAGGGTCAGGAAAAGACCAATGTGGAGGAATACTGCGTCTCTGAAGGTTGGATCAGGGTGAGCCTGGGCAAGGCCGTGGATCGGCGCGGCAAGCCGCTGACCATGAAGCTGACCGGGACGGTGGAGCCTTATTTGCGGTAGGGACGCTCACGCGCTGGCGGCAAAGGCTATCCACACGCCGTTTTGACCAACCGGTTCGAACCCTGATCACGGAACCTGCCCGTCCCCAGGACCGAGCCCTTTCGCTTTGTCGCGGTTTTTGAAGCGTATGGCCATGGGGAGGAAAACGCATAGAAAAAGCGGCAGAATGAGCATGAAGCCCAGCACAAAGGGCAAGGTGGCGGCGCATAGCACACAGGTTCCAACGATAATCCAGTGGCGCGCCCGTTCATTGCGTTGGATTTTCAGAAGCCCCCAGAGCAAGAGTGTTGGGGCGATGAACCACTGAAAAAAGTAGCGCGCAGTTTCAAAACTATTTGGTGATTCCTTCGCCAGATAGGCGAGAGCCCGAAAAAAGCTATTCGAGGGCCAGCTGAGAAGCGAGAGAACCAAAAAAAGCCATGTGTTCCCGGTCAGCAGCGCTATCCCCGGCAGAAGGGGCAGAACGCCTAGCAAACCAACAGCAATCGCCAGGATGGCGAGGCGCCGCTCACTAACAATCATGACCTACACCAGCGAGCGTTTGGCGAAAGCAAGGACGCAGACACTTTGCTTCCGCCAAAGCCTTACGCGCTGGCGGCATCCAATGCCGCGACCGCCGCCGCATCCAGGCTCAGCGCCGCCGCCTTCACCAGATCCACGACTTGCGCGGAATTGGTGGCACTCGCGATTGGTGCCGCCAGACCAGAGCGGCCCTTGAACCAAGCGAGTGCAACTTGCGCCGGCGTGGCACCCATGCGCGCGGCCACCTTGTCCAAAGCGGCCAGTACCTTCAGCCCCTTTTCGTTCAGGTATTTCCCCGCACCCCGCGCCCCGCGCGGGCTTTTGCCAAGGTCAGCTTCAGACCGGTATTTGCCGGACAGAAAGCCAGAAGCGAGCGAATAATACGGGATCACGCCCACAGCTTCCGCGGCGCAAAGCGGCAGCATATCCGCTTCAATGCCGCGTTCCAGCAGATTGTAATGCGGCTGCATGGTCTGATAGCGCGGCAGACCATGCTTCGTGCTGATATCCAGCGCTTCCTTGAAACGCGCGGCAGAGAAATTGGACGCACCAATCGCACGCACCTTGCCCGCCTTAATCATCTTGTCGAAGGCCGCCAGCGTTTCTTCCTGCGGCACGGATTCATCGTCGCGATGGGACTGATAGAGATCAATCACTTCCGTCCCCAGGCGCTTCAAGGATGCCTCAATGGCGCTGGCCAGATAGGCAGGCGAAAGCCCCTTGCCGATGCCGGGCATTTCCATCCCCGCCTTGGACAGGATCAGCACATCATGCCGCCGCCCGCGCGCCTTCAGCCATTCGCCGATGATGGTCTCGGACTCGCCGCCCTTATTGCCTGGCACCCAATAGGCATAGACATCCGCAGTATCGAGCGCATTGAGCCCGCATTCCACCAGCTCATCCAAAATCCGGAAGGATTGCGCCTTGTCCAAGGTCCAGCCGAAGACATTGCAGCCGAAAATCACGGGCGGGACGAAAATGCCGGAACGGCCCAATTCGATTTTTTGCATGGGGTTTCTCCTGATGTGACGTCAGCTTGCAGGCTTTGGGGCGCGGGGAAAAGGGGGCCAGCGCTTTCGCTTGCCATCGCCCCGCCAGATGGGGCAGAAGAGGGTCAAGCAAAACATGAGGGAGGCTCCGCCATGGCCAATAAAAAGCTGCCGGAACGTTCATTCCAGGAACTCTATCGCGATGACCCCGAACGGGCCGATGCGCTGGTCTGGGGCCGGCGCGGGGCACTGCAAGGCGCTGCCCTTGCCGCGATGGGCACAGCCCTGGGTGCCGCCATTCCCTTCAGGCGCAATATGCCAAGCGGGCTGGTGCCGGCGGCTTTGGCGCAAGGGGCCACGCAACCGCAATTCCTGCAAATGCCAGGCAAGGCGCCGCTGATCATGCAGGGCGAACGCCCGCTTTGCGCCGAAACGCCGGAGCATTTGCTGGATGACCCGATCACGCCTGCCGACAAGTTCTTCATCCGGAACAATGGCAATACGCCAGACCCCGTGGCCGATCCGCGCGCCTGGAAAATCCGCATTGATGGGGAAGTGAATACCCCGCTTGAGCTTACCGTTGCCGAGCTTGAACAGCGTTTTGAGGTGGTGACGCGCCAGTTGCAAATGGAATGTGGCGGCAATGGGCGCGCTGCCTTCTCTCCCCAGGCATCGGGCAATCAATGGGGCAATGGTGCCATTTCAAATGCGGAATGGACAGGCGTCAGGCTACGCGATGTGCTGCGCGCCGCCGGCGTGAAGGATGGCGCCAAATTCACCGGCCAGCATGGCGCCGATACGCATCTTTCCGCCCAAGGCCCCGCGATCAGCCGCGGCATGCGGATCGAAAAGGCGATGGATGAGAATACGCTGATCTGCTTTCGCATGAATGGCGCGGCCATTCCGCAAATCCATGGCGCGCCGGCGCGGCTGCTTGTGCCGGGCTGGCCGGGATCGCTCAGCCAGAAATGGTTCACCCGGCTTGAAGTGCTGAATGCGCCGCATACCGGGCGGGGCATGGGCGGCACATCCTATCGCATTCCGGTGCGGCCCATCGTACCCGGCAGCCGCAATAACGGCGCGGATTTCGTCGAAATGGAAAGCATGCCGGTGCGTTCCGTGCTCAGCAGCCACGCCCATGGCACGCGGCTTCCTGCCGGCACACGCAGCCTGGATATTCGCGGCCATGCCT
>JADCFR010000019.1 GCA_020249415.1 Roseomonas sp.
TCTGGGCTTTCTGCTGGCCGCCGTGCTGGTTTCGCTATTCGTAACCAGCAATGTGGTGCTGAATTTTCTGGTCTTTACCCTGATCCTGGCGATTGCGGCGCAAGGGTGGAATTTGCTTGGTGGTTATGGCGGGCAATATTCTTTTGGCCACGCGGCATTTTTCGGCATGGGCGCTTATGTGAGTGCCATTCTGCAACAGCGTTTTGGCGTGAATGCCTATCCGGCTGCGGCCTTCGGCATCGCTGGGGCCGCGCTGCTTGGCTATACGATAGGCGCGATGGTGTTTCGCGCCGGGCTGCGCGGATCCTATTTCGCGTTGGTCACGCTCGCCTTTGCCGAGGTGCTGCGCATCCTTGCGAATGCAACAGAGATCACGGGCGGCGCGGCAGGTTTGCTGATCAGCCTCAATCTCGGCGCCGGCAATCTGCAATTCGCCAATCGGTCGAGCTTTTTGATTTTGGGCGCGGTGCTGCTGGCGCTCGCCATGCTGATCACGCTGGCTTTGGAGAAAAGCCGGATCGGCGCGCAGCTTGTGGCGGTGCGGGAAAACGAAGCCGCCGCTGCCGCGCTTGGCGTGGATATTCTGGCGGTGAAGCTGCGTGCCATCAGCCTTTCAGCCGCGCTGACCGGCGCGGCGGGCGCGCTTTACGCGCAGTATTTCCTTTATATTGACAGCAATATTGCTTTCGGCACCTGGATTTCGGTGGAAGCGCTGCTGGCGCCCATCATTGGCGGCGCGGGGACGGTTTTTGGCCCGCTGATTGGTGCGCTGATCCTGCAAGGCCTCAGTGAGGGCACCAAGATGCTGATCGGCAAAATCCCCGGTGTTGATCTGATCATTTTTGGTGCGCTGCTGATCCTGGTAGTGCGCTTTCCGCTGCATCGCATTCCGGGCCTGCTCGCCGCACGCTGGCGCGGCAAGGGGGCGCCATGACAGGGCAAGGGAGGGACCCCGCTTTCCTCGCGGTGCGTGATCTCACCAAGCGCTTTGGCGGGCTGACGGCAGTGTCTGACGCGACCTTCGATGTGCGTGAAGGTTCCATCACTGGGCTGATCGGCCCGAATGGCGCGGGCAAGACGACGCTATTCGCCATGATCGCAGGTTTTGAGCAGCCAAGCGCTGGGCTGGTGCTGTTGGATGGTGAGGAAATCACCGGCCGCAAGCCGCATGATCTGGCCAAGCTTGGCCTGGCGCGCACCTTCCAGATCGTGCAGCCCTTCGCTGGGCTTTCCGTGCGAGAGAATATCGCGGTGGGTGCCTTTCTGCGCCTGCCCAAGCGCCGCGATGCGCTGGGGTTGGCGGAAGAAGTCGGCCAGCGCCTTGGCCTTGGCCCGCAACTCGACAAACCCGCGGCAGCGCTGACGGTGGCGGGGCGGAAGCGCCTGGAAGTGGCGCGTGCCCTCGCCACCCGCCCGCGCATATTATTGCTGGATGAGGTTTTGGCGGGGCTGAACCCATCGGAACTCCGCGATTTCCTGCCGGTCTTGCAGGATATTCGCGCGGGTGGCGTCACCATCCTGATGATCGAACATGTCATGCAGGCGGTGATGAGCCTTTGCGAATATGTGCATGTCATTTCTGGCGGGCGCATCATCGCCTCGGGCGAAGCGGCTGAGGTGGTCGGCAATCCCGCCGTCATTGAAGCCTATCTGGGCCATGGCGCCGCGCAAAGGTTGGCCGGCCATGCTTGAAATCAAGGCGCTTGAAGCGGGCTATGGTGAGACGCTGATTCTGCGCGGCATTGATCTGACCGTGCCAGAAGGCGCCTTGGTTGCGGTGCTTGGTGCTAATGGCGCGGGCAAGACAACGCTGAACATGACCATCAGCGGCGTGGTGCGCCCGCGCGGCGGGGAAATCCGTTTCGCGGGGCAGAGCCTCGCCGCGCTTTCCCCGCCGGAGATCGTTTCGCTTGGCCTGATCCATGTACCGGAAGGGCGCAAGATTTTCCCAAATTTGAATGTGCGGGAAGTGCTGGAACTTGGTTCCTATCGCCGTGCCCGGGCCAATCGTGCGCGCAATCTGGAGCGCGTCTTTGGCATTTTCCCGCGCCTGAAGGAACGAATACGCCAGGCGGCCGGCACGCTTTCAGGTGGGGAACAGCAAATGCTCGCCATCGGGCGCGGGCTGATGGCGGAACCGAAGCTGCTGATCCTGGATGAACCCTCGCTCGGGCTTTCGCCTTTGCTGGTCGAGGAAATGTTCACGTTGATCCGGCGCCTGCATGCGGATGGGCTCACCATCATGCTGGTGGAACAGAATGTCGCGCAAAGCCTGGAAGTGGCAGATCAGGCGCATGTCTTGGAAAATGGCGTGATCAGCCTGAGTGGTGCGGCGCGCGATATCGCTGCTGACCCCGAATTGCGCCGCAGCTATCTTGGATTGTGAGATGACCGAAGCCGTAACTGCGCGCCTCGATGCCGTGACCCTGGCCGTATTGAAGGGCAGGCTTGAACAAATCGCCGATGAGATGGATGCAACGCTGTATCGCAGCGCCTTCAACCCCATCATCGCCGAAGCGCGCGATGCCTGTCACGGTGTTTATGATGCGATCACCGGCGATACTTTAGTCCAAGGCACCAAGGGCTTGCCGATTTTTGTTGGCGCCATGTCCTTCGCCGTGCGCTCTGTCATTCGCAAGGTGGCAGTGGATGGCGGCTTGGAGGCTGGCGATACCTTCCTGTTCAATGATCCTTATGATGGTGGCACCCATTTGAATGATTTCCGCCTGGTGCGGCCGATCTTCCGCGCGGGTAAGCTGTTTTGTTGGGTGGCGAGTGTTGGGCATTGGCTTGATATCGGCGGCAATGTGCCCGGCAATTACAATCCGCGCGCGACAGAAAGCCATCAGGAAGGTGTGCGTTTCCCACCGGTAAAACTGATTCGTGCCGGGCAGATGCAGCAGGATATTCTGGATATTCTGGCGGCGAATTCACGCGTGCCGCAATCCAATTGGGGCGATTTGAACGGGCAATTGAATGCGCTCGACCTCGGTGAAAAGCGGCTGATTGAATTGCTGGATGATTATGGCGATGCGCGCATCGCTGCCGCCTTCACGCAATTGGCTGATCGTGCGGAAGCGCTGATGCGCGCAGAAATCGCGGCCCTGCCCGATGGCCGTTACAGCTTCGATGATTTCCTGGATAATGACGGGGTGAAGGATGAGGCGCTGCGGATTGCGCTTGATTTGACCATCACGGGTGATCGGCTGATTCTGGACATGTCGCGGTCTTCTCCCCCTTGTGCCGGTCCGCTCAATATCTCGGTCGCGACCACGGTGGCGGCCTGTTATGTTGCGCTGAAGCACGCGTTTCCCGATGTGCCGGCGAATGCGGGCGTGCTGCGGCCGGTGGAGGTGATTGCACCGCCAAGCACGTTGCTGGGTGCCGAGGCACCGCGTCCGGTTGCGGGCTATACCGAGACCATCCTGCGGTTGATTGGCGTGATCTTCGGAGCGCTCGGCAAGGCGCGCCCCGCCACCGCCA
>JADCFR010000190.1 GCA_020249415.1 Roseomonas sp.
CGCTTCGAAGCCGCGGTACGGGAGGCAATGCCGCGGTGATGGAAGAAATCATCCCCCCCGCCCCGGTCGACGCCGACATCAGCACGCCCGAAGCTGAAGCAGCACGCAGCGAAGAACAGGCGCGCGCGGCGCATAACGCGAAACTTTCGCGCATCCGGATCGCCGGCTTCAAATCCTTCGCCGAAGCCACAACGGTTGAAGTGCTGCCGGGGCTGACCGGGATTGTCGGACCCAATGGCTGCGGCAAATCCAATGTTGTCGAGGCGTTGCGCTGGGCCATGGGTGAAACCTCGCCCAAGGCGATGCGCGGCGGCGAAATGGATGATGTGATTTTCGCCGGCACCGCCACGCGGCCCGGGCGCAATGTCGCGGAAGTGATGCTGTTTCTGGAAGATGCGGCGGGGCTGGCGCCAGCGCCCAATCACGACATCGCCGAATTGGAAGTGACGCGCCGGATTTCGCGTGGCGAGGGCAGCAATTTCCGCGTCAATGGCAAGGAATTGCGCGCGCGTGATGTGCAGACCATGTTCGCCGATATCGGTTCCGGTGCGCGGTCTTCCGCCCTGGTCAGCCAGGGCCGTGTTGCCGCGCTGATCCAGGCCAAGCCCGATGATCGGCGCGGCGTTTTGGAAGAAGCCGCCGGCATTGCCGGGCTGCGCGCGCGCCGCCACGAAGCGGAACTCAAGCTGCGTCAGGCGGAAACCAACCTGTCGCGCGCGGAAGATCTGCTCGGCCAATTGGATGCGCAGCGCCAGGGGCTGCAACGCCAGGCGCGGCAGGCCAATCGCTATCGCAATATCTCGGGTCTGGTGCGGCAGGCGGAAGGCGAATGGCTGGCGCTGCTTGCCGCACGCGCCAATGCGGCGCTGACCGCGGCAGCTACGGCGCTGGCAGCGGCGCGGGCTGCCACCAGCGCCGCCGAACAGGAAGCCGAAGCGGCGGCGATTGCTTTGCATGAAGCCGAGCAGGGGCTTGCTGCGCCGCGCGCCGAGGAAGCCGCAGCACGCACCGCGCTGGAACGCCGCCGCGTGGAAGCGGAAGGCATGGAGGCCGAGGAAAGCCGCGCCCGCGCCGCGCTTGAAGCCGCCGAAGCGCGCCTGGCTGAACTCCGCCAGGATTTGTCGCATGCCGAGGCTTTGGCTGAGGACGCCCAAGCCGCGCGCGCGCGCATCACGACAGAAGATGCAGGGCTGGTTGAACGCGAAACGGCGCTGCCCGCGCGGCGCGATGCCGCTGCTGCGGCCTTGGCCGCAGCGCATGAAGCCGTGCGCGAAGCGGAACGCGCCGCCAATCAGGCAACTGAAGCCGCCGCCGCCGGGGCCGCGCAATTGCAGGCTGCCGAAGCCGAATTGGCCGCGGCGGAGACACGTTTGCGCCGCGCGCGCGAAGCCCATGCGGCGCTATCTGCGGATCATGAAGCCGCGCTGGGCCGAGCCGTTTCAGATACGGAAAAGCACGCCGCCACGCAGCGTGTGACCGAAGCAGACGCCGCCTTTGCTGCCGCGCGTGACGCCTTGGAACAGGCGGAAGCGCATCGTACTGAGGCTGTTGCCGCCCATGCCGAAGCGCGCCGCAGTGCCGAGGAGGCCAGCGCCGAAGCCGCGCGCCGTGAAGCTGCCCTGCAAGCCGCTGATGAACGCCATCGGCGCATCGTCGCGCAATATGCGGCGCTGTCTGCCGAACGTGATGCCGCGCTGGCTGAGCGTATCCCAGAAACCGCACGTGATGCGGCGGTGTCCTCCGCCCGGCTGGCGGAAGCCACATTGATCGGCAGCGCAGCACGGTTGCGTGAAGCGGAAGCAGCTCGCAGCGCCGCATCAGAAACCCTGGTGCAAGCGCGCCGCAAATCCGCCGAAGCCGGCGCCGGGCGTGCGCGCATCGCCGCTGAAGTGGCAGCGTTGACGGAGGTGCTGGAAGCGCGCGGCACGGCCTCGGCGCAGCCTATTCTTGATCAGGTGCGCGTGCCGCCCGGGCTGGAAGCCGCGCTTGGCGCTGCCTTGGGTGAGGCTTTGGAAAGCCCTGCCGATGCCTCTGCGGCGCGGTATTGGCGCAATTTGCCGCCCTTGTCGGTGGCGCAAGCCTTGCCCGATGGCGCGGTACCGCTTTCGCGGCTGGTGGAAGCGCCGGCGGCGCTGGCGCGTGCGCTGTCGCAGGTGGGTTTGCTCGCGCGCGGCATGGATGGTGCGGCGCTGCAAGCGGGGCTGCGGCCCGGTCAGGCCTTGGTGACGGAAGAAGGCGCGGTTTGGCGTTGGGATGGTCATACGCATCACGCCGGTGCGCCCACGCCGGGCGCGGTGCGGCTGGCGCAACGCAATGCGCTGCGCGCTGCCGAAGCGCGGCTGGATCAGGCGGAAGTCAGCGCAGCGGAGACCGAAGCCGCGCGCATCGCTGCCGAAGCTGCCGAAGCGGAAGCCGCCAGCGCCGAAGCCCAAGCCCGCGCTGCACGGAGCGCTGCCGAGGCCGCTGCATCCGCCGCGCGACGCGCCCAGGGTGAATTGGCCGCGCGTGATGCGCGCGCCGAAAGCCGCATCGCAGCGCTAGAACCGCAATTGGCGCGGCTTGCCGAAGACCGCGCGGAAGCCGATGCCGCGCGCCTGGAAGCCGAAGCGCTTTTCACCGCGCGGCCCAATGTGGCTTTGCTGCGTCAGGCCGAACAGGCCGCCGCGCGCCTGGAAGCTGAAGCGCGCAATGCCGAAGCGAATGCGCGGGAAGCGCGCAGGCGTGCTGAGGCGGCGCTGGCGGAATCGCGCCAAGGTCAGTCAGCTTTGCTGAACCGCGCATCAGAGGTGGAAAACCGCCTCGCCGCGCTTTCCCCGCAATTGGAACGCATCGGCGCTGAATTGGCGGAAGCGCAGGCCGCGCGTGCCGTTGCCGTGCAAGCGCGCGAAGCGGCGCCCGATCTGGTGCAGCTGCGCGCAAGTGTGGAAGCAGCGCGCGCGAAGCTCGCGGAACAGCGCGCGGCTGAAGTGGCGGCGCGTGATGCGCAAGGCGCTCTGGCGGCTGAGGCTGGTTCCATCGCCGCCCGCCGCGCAAGCCTTGCCAATGAAGCAAGCCTTTGGACCGCGCGGGCCGAAGATGCCGCCGCACGCGTTACTGATCTGCGCCGCCGTGATGCGGAAGCGGAAGCCGAGCGTGACGCGCTGGCCGCGGCACCGGAAGCCGCAGCACTCCGTCGTGCTGAAGCTTCGCGCCTGCTGGAACAAGCTAGCGAAGCGCATGCCACCGCTGCTGCTGCGCTGATGGCCGCCGAACGGCGCGTGCGTGACGGCAGCCAATCCCGCCGCGGCGCCGATACCGCCTTTGCGCTAGCGCGTGAGGATCAGGTGCGCGCCCAGGCCGCGACGGAAGCGGCGGAAACTGCCTCGGCAGATCGGA
>JADCFR010000191.1 GCA_020249415.1 Roseomonas sp.
AACCCAATCGAGCAACTCTTCGCCAAGCTCAAGCACCTCATGCGCGCGGCACAGCCGCGCACCGTCGAAGAAACTTGGCGAAAGGCCAGATCGCTGATCGACATTGTCAGCCCAAGCGAGTGCAGCAACTACTTCGCCTATTCCAGATGTGCTTCCAGTTAAAAGAACCATGACTGAGAGCAGATCGCGTTCAGATGGAATCATCTGAACGCGTGAAGATGCCCGAAGAATAAAGGTGTAGAGCGGGTTGCGTGAGCCCAAGTGAACGCAAGACGCTCTATGATGTCGGCTTGCAACGCGCCGCAAAGCCTTCAGGCGGCGCGACGCGGCAAAGGACCAGCAGGCGCCTTCAATTCCTGCGCCAATATCCAAACCCGCCCGGCGTCCATGCGGGTTTCCGGATCATTCAGTAGCCGATCAAGCTCGGCCAGTTTCCGGGCGATTTCGGTATCGGACATGCGCCAACTCCACCATCCCTGAACAGGATCATCAGTAAGAGTGTTTATGGCGGGCAAAAGCGTCCGAAACATGAAAGGATTCGGGCCGCGCTGTGATCTGACGCGGCCTTTCCGTCACGCAGCCAGCCGCGCCGCACGCACGCCGCGCATCCGCCCGCCAGGAATGGCGCCCTTGATCCCAGCGGCCATATCGGCTGCCGCCAAAAGGCTGTTCCAGGTGACACCGGTTTCCACGCCCATGCGGCGGAACATCCAAACCACATCCTCGGTCGCCACATTGCCGGTGGCGCCAGGCGCGAAGGGGCAGCCGCCAATGCCACCCGCGGCGCTATCAATCACGCGGCAGCCCGCAGCATAGGCCGCCGCCACATTGGCCACACCCATGCCGTAAGTGTCATGGCCATGAAAGGCGAAGCGCTGGCCCCAAGCGGCCTGCGCTTTCTCAAAAATCCGCCGCACCTGATCGGGGCTCGCATTGCCGGTGGTATCCGCCAGCGCGATTTCCATCTCCGGGTTCAGCGCCACAATGCGTTCCACCCAATCCAGAGCCTCAGCATCTTCCACCACGCCATCAAAGGGGCAATGGAAGACGCAGGACAGGTTGAAGCGGATCAGCGTGCCCTTCGGCGTATCGCGCACCAGGGATGCCAATTCAGCAAAGCTTTCTTCCCGCGTGCGGTTCAGATTGGCCTTGTTGTGTCCCGCCGTGGCCGACATGAAAAAGCCAAGCCGTTCCGCGCCCCCGGCAAGCGCCGCATCAAAGCCGCGCCGATTGGGGACCAATACGGTGCTTTCCAGGCCCGGCAGCGTCTTGGCGAAGGCCAGCACCGCCGCGGTATCGGCCATTTGCGGAATGGCCTTGGGCGAGACAAAGGACCCGATTTCCATGCGCCTGAGGCCGGCATCATAGAGCGCCTGGATGAGCGCGATTTTCACCTCGGTCGGCACGAAATCGCCGGTGATGGATTGAATCCCGTCACGCGGGGCGACTTCGCTGATGGTCACCTTGCCGGTCATGCCTGCTTCTCCTTCGCCTCGGCCAAAAGTTCCTTGAACACATGCTCATTATGCGCCCCCGCCGCCGGACCTGGCCAGCGCACCACATCGCGCGGCGCCACGCCATCAAAGCGGAAGGGTGCGGCCGGGTGCAGCACCTGGCCCAGCAGAGGGTCCGCCACTTCCATCACCCAGCCGCGTTCGCGGAAATGCGGGTCATTGGCGCAATCGGCCATGTCATAAAGCCGCGAACAGGGCACTTCGGCCGCTTCCAGAATGGCCTCGGCCTCGGCGGCGGGTTTGGTGCGGGTCCAGGCGGCGATGGCGGCGTCAAGCTCGGCGACATTGTCGCAGCGCAGCCCATTGGTGGCGAAGCGGGGCGCATCCGCCAATTCAGGGCGACCGATAGCTGCCATCAAGCGGCGGAAGATCAAATCAGAATTGCCGGCAACGCAGAGCCATTTGCCATCGGCGCAGGGGTAGGTGTTGGTTGGCGCTGCGGTCTTGATGGCCGCGCCCTGCGGCTGCCTCACCCAGCCGAACAGCCCATATTCCGGCAGCATGCCTTCCATGAGGGAAAACACGCTGCTGACCAAATCCACATCCACCACGCGGCCCTTGGCATGGGGGTCGCCCTTCACCGCCCAGCAGGCGGAAACCACGGCAAGCGCGCAGTAAATCCCGGCCAGATCATCGCTGATGGAAACCCCGCAGCGCGGCGGCGGCAGGCCCTGTTCGCCCGGATGGCCCGTGAGGTGCCTGAGGCCCCCCATGGCTTCCCCAATCGCGCCAAAAGCGGGCTTGTCCTTATAGGGACCTTCCTGCCCATAGCCGGAAATCCGCCCGATCACGAGGCGCGGGTTTTCCCGATGCAGCACTTCCGGCCCAAGCCCCACGCGTTCCAGATAGCCCGCACGGAAATTCTCAATGAGCCCATCGGCACGGCGGAGCAGCGCCATCATCTTCGCGCGATCATCGGGCTTTTTCAGATCAAGCGTGACGCTGAGCTTATTGCGCCCATGCACGCTGAACCAGACGGCATTGCCATTGATATTGCTGCCCCAACCGCGCACCGGGTCCCCGCCTGGGGGTTCCACCTTGATCACCTCGGCGCCCAGATCCGCCAGCAGGCGCGTGGCGAAAGGGGCGGCGATATAATGGCCAAGCTCCACGAGCTTGAGGCCGGCAAGGGGGAGGTTCGGGGCGGCGCTGGGCATGGGCCGGGTTTAGCGGAGAATGTGGGCGCGGGAAATCGGCGCGGGGGAGTGATAGGTGCAAGGCGCCTGGGCGGGTTCCGGCCCGCCCAGGGAGGTAGCGCTAAGTTAGAGCGAGCCAGCGGGGACGCTGATCCAGGCCAAACCGGGCGTAGCCATGCCGAAATATGGAATAGCCATGGGGACATTGGTCTGCATGGTTAAGTACGCTCGCTCTTGTGAACGCCGCACCAATGTTCCCTTTACGCTAGGGATATAATTGCCCCCATCGTGTAGAGTCCGGCGCCCATGCAGCACAAGGCTGAAGCTGGGTAGCTTTGTGCTGATTTGAGGCGTGTTTTCTATTGCGATAGGCGCAGGATCTAAAAGCGAAATCCGTAAAAGAACCATGATTTCGGGCATCAGGTCACGCATCGTTTGGCGCAGGCGGGCGTGGTTATTGGTTCGCCAGAAAGTTATAGCCTCGCCTTCAGAAGCGGCTTCGATCGGGGCTGAAAAAGCGACCAAATCGTACCTTATCAACACGGGTTCTTTATCCCCAGGTTTCCAAGAGACTTGAGTTACCAACGCTTGGACCGCGACCGAACGCGCATCTTGCGTGAGCATGCTTGAGAGCTGGAAGTTTAACATGGGCTCAGTTTGGGGGGATGGCTGCCAGTTTGCCGGGCGGCTCTCAACTCGCTGAATAGGCATACGCGTTCCCCGGGCGATCTCGGCGTTCAAAGCGCTGCGGAATTGCCTTTGTAGCTCCGAGCCAAC
>JADCFR010000192.1 GCA_020249415.1 Roseomonas sp.
ACGGTCTATTCCGAGGATGATGACGCCGCCGCCATCTGGAAGAAGGTGGCGGGGCTGACCGATGAGCGCATCATCCGCATCCCGACCTCCGATAATTTCTGGCGCATGGGCGATACCGGGCCCTGCGGCCCCTGTTCCGAGATTTTCTTCGATCATGGCGACAAGATTTTCGGCGGCCCGCCTGGCAGCGCGGATCAGGATGGTGATCGCTTCATCGAAATCTGGAATCTGGTGTTCATGCAGTTCCTGGAGGAACCTGCAGGGGTGCGCAACCCGCTGCCGCGGCCTTCCATTGATACCGGCATGGGGCTGGAGCGCTTCGCCGCCATTCTGCAAGGCAAGCACGATAATTACGACACGGACACCTTGCGCGCAATCATTTTGGCGAGTGCAGAAGCCACCAGCCAGGACCCGGATGGGCCGTTCCGGTCGAGCCACCGCGTGGTGGCAGATCATTTGCGCGCCGGCGCCTTTCTGATTGCCGATGGCGTGCTGCCATCCAATGAAGGCCGCGGCTCTGTGCTGCGCCGCATCCTGCGCCGCGCCATGCGCCACGCCCATATGATGGGATCGCGTGAGCCGCTGATGCATCGCATCCTGCCATCCCTGATCCGGCAAATGGGCACCGCCTATCCGGAACTGGTCCGTGCTGAGGCGCTGATTTCCGAAACGCTGCGGCTTGAGGAAACGCGCTTCAGTTCGCTACTGGAACGTGGCCTTCATCTACTGGCGGAGGAAACCGGCAAGCTCGGATCAAGCCAGACGCTGCCCGGTGAGGTGGCCTTCCGCTTGTATGACACTTTCGGCTTCCCCTTGGACCTCACGCAGGATGCTTTGCGTGGCGAAGGCCGCGCCGTGGATGTGGAAGGCTTCAATGCCGCCATGGCGGAACAGAAGCGCCGCGCCCGCGCGGCCTGGGCCGGCAGTGGGGAAGCAGCCACCGAAAGCCTCTGGTTCGATGTGCAGGAAAAGATCGGCGCCAGCGAATTCCTGGGCTATTCCACCGAAGTCGCGGAAGGTGAGATCACCGCGCTGGTCGTGGATGGCAAGGTGGTGGACCATGCTGCGGTGGGCGCAGAAGTGGCCGTGCTGCTGAACCAGACGCCGTTCTATGCCGAAAGCGGCGGCCAGGTGGGCGATACGGGCGTGATGGTCGCGGGCGATGCCTGCCGCATCGAGATTCGCGATACGCAAAAGAAGCTCGGCAATCTTTTTGTGCATCTGGGCAAAATTGTGCATGGCGAAGCCAAGCCCGGCATGGCGGTGAGTGCCGCGGTGGATCATACGCGGCGTTCCAATATCCGCGCGCATCATTCGGCGACGCATTTGCTGCATGAGGCGTTGCGCCGGCGGCTTGGCACGCATGTGGCGCAGAAGGGCAGCTTGAATGCACCGGATCGGCTGCGCTTTGATGTTTCCCACAATAAGCCCATGGAAGCCGAAGAGCTCGCCTGGGTGGAAGCAGAAGTGAATGCCCGCATTCGCGAAAATGCCGAGGTGATCACGCGGCTGATGACGCCGGAAGCGGCGGTGGAAGCCGGCGCCATGGCGCTATTCGGCGAGAAATACGGCGAGGAAGTGCGCGTGGTTGGCATGGGGCATGACGCTGCGGCGACCGAAAAGCATGGCGTCTATTCGCTGGAACTTTGCGGCGGCACGCATGTGCGGCGCACCGGCGATATCGGCCTGTTCAAGATTATCGCGGAAGGTGCGGTGAGTGCTGGTGTGCGGCGTGTGGAGGCGGTGACGGGTGATGCGGCGTTGGCCTACATCAATGAAATGGAAGAAAGCCTGACGGCGGCGGCGGCGGTGTTGAAGGCGCAGCCGGGCGAATTGGCCGGGCGCATCGCCGCGCTGGTCGAAGAACGGCGCAAGCTGGAACGCGACGTGGCGGAGCTGCGCAAGAAGCTCGCGACCGGTGGCGGCGGGGCGGAGATTGAGGAAGTGGCCGGGCTACGGCTTTCGCTGCGTGATCTGGGCGAAGTGCCGCCGCGTGATTTGAAGGGCCTGGCTGAGGCCATTCTGAAGGGCGGCACCGCCGATGTTGTGGCGCTGATCAGCACGGCGGAAGGCAAGGCGAGTATCGTCGTTGCCGTGGCCGAAGCCGCCAAGGGCCGCGCCGATGCGGTGGCGCTGGTGCGCGCGGCCTCGGCGGCGGTCGGCGGCAAGGGCGGTGGCGGGCGGCCCGATATGGCGCAGGCCGGCGGGCCTGAAGCCGCCAAGGCGGCAGAAGCGCTGGCGGCGGTGAAGGCGGCTTTGGCGGGGTAGGTTTTGGCCCTTGGCGGGCCTGCCAGACCCGACCAAGGCGAGGGCGCCGGCACCCAAACCCGCAATTTCATGCCGCCGCACCAATGCATCCGTGTCCCAAGGCTTCGATAGGCCCAGTGGTCCGATCGCCGCTGTCGGTTCCCGACAGCGGCGTGAATCGGCCGACCAAATATGCGGCTAATGGTGCGCGGGGCCTGTTTGGCCAGGGGATAGGTCAGCATGAATCGCACCACCAGCTCATGGCTTTTGAAATTCCCCTCGCACCCTGAAAATTAGGGCTTGCAATATTGTACTGAATGGTCTAATGTTCCGTACATGAAATCTAAATCCTTCGACCCCAACGATGCGCTGGACGCATCCTTGCAGGTCTTCTGGCACGGCGGCTTCGGCGGAACGCCCATGCCGGACTTGCTCAAGGGCATGGAGTTGGGCCGCGCGAGCTTCTACAACGCCTTCAAGTCGAAGCGCCTTGTCTTCCTCGCCGCGCTGGATCTCTACATTTCGAAAGTCGATGCAGGGCTGGCCGAAATTGCCAGGGATGTTTCTACCCGGCGGGAAGCCGTGGAGGCCATTCTTGGCGCGATCTTCCAATTGGCCCGGAGCGGCAATGTTTGGCGAGGTTGTTTTCTTGGCAATACCGCCCTGGAATTGGGCCACGAAGACAAGGAAATTTCCGTCAGGCTGAAGCGCGGGATTGAGCTTCTTCAGAAACGGATTGCGGCGGCGCTATCGAAACCGGCAAGCGACGGCAGCCACTTAACGCCGGCCCAACGCGATCAATACGCCCTTTTTCTTGTCGCCGGCATTCAGGGGCTTCTCGTGCTGGCAAAAGGGGGCCTTCCACAGAAGGCCATCGATGACATCGCCGGCACGCTCATCGAGGCCATTCCTTAAATCGAGCAGCTGTCGGACCCCTTGTCCAATGGCGTCTCTCGTAAATCAAAAGGCTAATCGTTCCAACTCTAACGCAAACGGAGGATACCCCATGAAACCGATCTCCCCGATCATCCACGGAATCATCGACTACGCTACCGTTGGGTTGTTTTTGGCGGCCCCAAGTCTTCTGGGTTTCGGAGGAACGGCGGCGCTTCTGTCCTACCTGCTGGCGGGCGTCCATCTGCTGATGACGGTTCTAAGCAATATGCCACTTGGGCTTCTGAAACTTGTACCGATGCGGCTTCACGCCTTGGTGGAACTCATCGTCGGCCCAAGCCTGATTGGATTGGCACTCTTCGCGCCGATGCTTGTCTCGGGGGCACAGGCTTTTTTTGCTGTCGCCGGCATAGCGATCTTTTTGGTCTGGCTCCTGACAGATTATCCGACCGCAGCAACCGCGTGATAAAGCATGTTGTGGCCAGAAGAATCTAGTGGTGCGATTCATGCTGACCTATCCCCTGGCCAAAAAGCCCCCGCGCACCACTAGCCGTATATTTGGTGGGCCGATTCACGCCGCTGTCGGGAACCGACAGCGGCGATCGGACCACTGGGGAATGATGTTGAGATGATGGCTGGTTTTGAGCCCCCAAAATGAGGTCAGTCGGGAATCTCGGATGAACTCATTGTCAGAGATTTGAGGGGCCGGCGGCGGGCAGCCCGAAATGGCGCGGGCCGGCGGGCCTGAGGCCGCGAAGGCGGTAGAAGCGCTGGCGGCGGTGAAGGCGGCTTTGGCAGGGTAGGTTTTGGGCTTGGCCCTTTACGCCTAATGGGCCAAGATGAGCCTGAATGTTAAAGGCGCGCGTAATGACCGATCTTCGGATAGGCATTGACCTTTCGCATGCGGAGCGTAACGCCATTGCGGTACGCGATAGGCTGATCGCGCTCCGCAACAAATACGCGCTTGGCGCTTACGAATATTGCCGAGAAATCGTGATAACGCCGACAGTTCTACCATACAGCCATCCGGTGATCAGGCTGCACACTGCGTTGTTCAGCGAGACTGCTTTGCTGGCAGTCTATCTCCACGAACAGATGCATTGGTATGTGACCTGGTATTCCCATAAGCATACCGACCAGTGGCGCAGGGTGTGGGCCGCACTGGAGGGCCGCTATCCTGACCCGCCCATTGGGGGTGGCGAAGGCGCCGATACGCTTGCCTCAACGCATCTACATCTGATCGTGAATTGGCTGGAAATTGAGGCGCTCAGCAGCCTGATTGGCGCAGAAGCAGCGCGGGCGCATGTTGCGCAACTGCATTATTATCGCTGGATTTATGCAAGCGTCCTACGGGACTGGCAGGCATTGGGGGGGCTTTATGCTTCGCATCAATTGGTTCCGATCCTCCCGGCCCAGGATATGACGCCGGAGGATCTTGCCCTTGCGGCGCGGATGAACGAAGCCTGAGAAAGTCGAAGGCGCCTCACATCTCACAAAGTGTCAGCGTACGGCCTTCGATGAGCGGCGCGTAGGAATCGCGCACCTTGGCCAGGCGCGGGTTCTTGGTGTGCACATCCACCGCCGCGCGATCCTGATAGACCTCACACAGCATGACGCGGCTTTTGTCATGCGCGCCATCCTTGTCGAGCGGTTGCAGCACATCGAAGCGCTCGCAGCCCGGTTCTTCCTGCAGCGTCAGGCGGGCATGTTCGCGGATGATGGCATCAAAGGCGGCGTGCTGGCCTTCCTTGATCTTGAATTCAACGGCGATGGCGATTTTGGGCATGGGTTTCCTCATCTACAGAACGTCGCGCTTGGCTTTGTAGCGATGCGATCACCGCAAGCGAGAACCAATGGCGCAGATCACGCATTATCCTGAGCCATTTTGGACGATGACGCTAGTGGTCCGGTCACTGCTGTCGGTTCACGACAGCGGCGTGAATCGGCCCACCAAATATACGGCGAGTGGTGCGCGAGGGCTTTTTTGGGCAAGAGATAGGTCAGCATGAATCGCACCACTGGCGCTTCATCGCCGCCAAATGCGCGACACAACGGGTAAAGCCCGTCAGGTCACGCCAACGCGCGGCTTCTGCAATCGGGTTCACCACCAAGACACCACCCGAAGCGGCAATGCCGCCATCAAGCATGAGGTTATCGG
>JADCFR010000193.1 GCA_020249415.1 Roseomonas sp.
AGATGAGTGTGGATGCCCTGCTGCTGCTTGGCATTGGCTTTGGCGTGGGCTGGCTTTCGGGATTGTTCGGCGTGGGCGGCGGATTTCTCTTGACGCCGCTTCTGATGCTGATTGGCATTCCATCGGCCGTCGCGGTCGCTTCCGGCGCGAATCAAACCCTCGGCGCTTCCATCTCTGGGCTGCTTGCCCAATGGCGGCGCGGCAATGTGGATTGGCGCATGGGCCTCACGCTTTTCGCGGGCGGGCTTTTGGGTTCGGCGCTTGGGGTACAGATATTTGCCTTGCTCAAACGCTTGGGCCAAGTGGATGTGGCGGTCTCACTTTTTTATGTGGTGATCCTTGGCATTGTGGGCGCGCTGATGGTGCGCGAAAGCGTCACCGCATTGCTCCGGCGGCGGCGCGGTGCGGCGCCGCGGCGGAAGCTCCATGAGCATACCTGGCTGCATGGCCTGCCCTTCAAAATGAGGTTTCGCGATTCCAGGCTCTATATTTCAGTGATTCCGCCATTGGCGATTGGCTTTGGCATTGGCATGCTCTCCGCCATCATGGGGGTCGGTGGCGGCTTCATGCTGGTGCCGGCCATGATCTATATCCTTGGCATGCCGACCGCGATTGTGATCGGCACATCGCTGTTTCAGGTGGTGTTCGTCTCGGCCAATGTCACGCTGTTGCAGGCTTGGCAGGTGGGCAGCGTGGATATTGTGCTGACCATGCTGCTGCTGGCGGGCGGCGTGGCGGGGGCGCAATTCGGTGCTGCCATGGGCACCAAGCTGCGCGGTGAGGAAACCCGCGCCCTGCTTGGGCTATTGGTGCTTTCGGTTGCTTTTGGCCTGGCCTGGAACCTGCTGCAAACGCCAAGCCGCGCCTTCACCCTTGGCCCGCTGCTATGAGGCTGGTTGCCTGCGCGCTGTTGTGGCTTGGCTGGCTGATGGCGCCGGGCTTGGCGTCGGGGCCACCCATCACGGCTGAGCTTTCCACGGACCGCGTTGAAATCAGCACTGGCTTCACCGGCGCCTCTGTGCTGGTTTTCGGCGCGACGCAAAGCCCTTTGGGCGGTGATCCGCCCGAGGATTTGATTGTCGTCGCAACCGGCCCGACCCAGGGTGTGGTGGTGCGCCGCAAGATCAACGTACTGGGCATTTGGCTGAATGGCCCTTCCACGCGCTTTCCCGATGTACCGGGGTTTTATGCGCTGACCGCCACGCGCCGCGTTTGGGAGATCCTGCCTGAGGAAGAAAGGCGGCAATATCGCCTGGGCTTTGACAATCTGCGCCTGCGCAGTGAGGGCAATCGCAATCCGGCCTTTCGCGCCGCGCTGCTGGAATTGAAGCAGGCCGATGCGCGCTGGCAGGAATATGCCGCCCCGGTTGCCCGCGCCGGGGAAAGGCTGTTCAGCGCGCGCATCGCCTTTCCCGCCACGGTGCAGACCGGTGATTATCAGATTGAGGTGCTGCTCGCGCGCGAAAACCGGGTAATCGCGCGGCAGGAATTGTCGCTCAGGGTGGAACGCGTGGGCACGGCGGCGGATATCGCCTCGCTCGCCCGTGGGCAGCCGCTGCTTTACGGTGTGCTATGTATCGTCTTGGCAGCGCTGGCCGGCTGGCTTGGCAGCGTGCTGTTCAGGAGGAATTGATGCCCGATACTGAAGAAGCCGCTGCCGCCGCAACCAAGGCGAAACGCGACCGCGTTTTCCTGGTGGTGGTGGATGACAGCGCTGAACAGGCGGTGGCGCTGCGCTATGCGTGTCTCCGCGCGCGCAAGGGCGGCGGGCGCGTGGCCTTGCTCCGCGTTTTGGAACCGGTGGAGCTGGTGGAATGGGCCGGCGTTGGCGTGATGATGCAGGAAGAACGCCGGGCAGAGGCCGAACGGCTGCTGGCTGGCCTTGCTTCTCATGTCAGTGAAATCACCGGCGGCATGCCCATCCTGATCATTCGCGAAGGGGAGCCGCGCGAGGAATTGCTTTCCTTGATTGAAGAAGACCCGCGCATTTCCATCCTGGTGCTGGCCATGGCGACCGGCAGCGGCGGGCCGGGGCCGTTGATCTCCGCGCTGACGGGCCGGCATGCCTCGCGGCTGAAAATACCCATGGCGCTGGTGCCGGGCGGCATGACGGAACAGGAATTGGACCGCGTGACGTAGCCAGGTTCAGGGCGGCGGTATCTCGGCGGCCAGAATCTGCCCGGATTGGCTCTCCGTAATCAGCAGCGTCACACCATCGGGCGCGAAGCAGCAATTGGTCGGCATGCGCCCGAAGGGCCGGCAATCCAGCGCGAAGTGCGGCACGCCATCCGCATCCACACCCCAGACCATGCCATGGCCGGGATTGGCGATGAACAGCCGGTCATGCGCATCCACCGCCATGCCATCCGGCCCCGATGTGCCAGCCGGTGTGCGGAAAAACAGATTGGCCTTGCCCACAATGGCATCCGCGCGAAGTGCGAAGCGCCAAACCTCACAGGAACGGGTCATGGCCACATAGCAATGCGTGCCCGCCTGGTTCAGCGCAATGCCATTGGGGCTGGGTCCGTTTGAGATCAGCCGATCCAGCCGACCATCAGCGCCCAGCCGATACACCCGCCCGCGCGGGTCCTGCAGCCCCGTCTGGCCTTGATCGGTGAAGAAAATCGCGCCTTGCGGGCCAAGCGTCACATCATTCAAACCAAGAAACCCCTCACTGCCCACGGTTTCCAGCAAGGGCGCGATGGAACCACGCGCGGGATCGAGCGTCAGCAGGCCATGGCGATAATCCGCAATCAGCAGCGCATCATCGGCACCAAGGGCAAGGCCATTCGGCCAGCCCTCATATTCCGCCAGCACGTCCCAAGCATCCCTGGGGCCGACCAACAGAATGCGGCCATTGGGGATGTCAGTCACCAGAAAGCGCCCCGCGCGATCAAAGCAGGGGCCTTCCAGGAAACTGTCTATCGGTGCGCCGGCGCGATTGGCATCGGCCCAAGCTGTGCGGCGGAGATTCCGCAAGCGATCCGGCAGTCGGGCAAAGGGGCGGAGCGGAAGCTCCTTGGGCGCGGGAAACCACATGGGCCGACCCTAAGATCAAATCCGCGTCTGCCCGGCCTCCTGCTGCGGGTTTTGGTGGATATGCTTCAGGCGCCAGCCAAGGGTGACCATGATCGCCCCCATGATGATTGCCTCCAGCGCCACCATCCAGATCACGGCGAGCAAGCCGGGCCCGGGGCGCAGCAGCATCCAGGCGCCGATCAGGATATTCACCGCCCCCAGCAGGCCGAGCAGCACCGAGGAAAGCCGGAAGGCCAGCATCAGCCGCGCCCCGCCCGAGAGCAGGAACCAGGCAGCGGTCACGATCAGCAGGCCAATGGCTGAGACCCCGGGCGCCACCAGGATCACCGCCGCAGCGATGAGTGAGATGATGCCGTCAATCAACAGCCAGGTTCGGCTGCGCTCCCCGGTCGGGTGGCCGCCCTTGATGGCCTGGAATATGGACCCCATGCCATCAAACAGCATCCAGGCACCCAGAAAGGCCAGGATG
>JADCFR010000194.1 GCA_020249415.1 Roseomonas sp.
GCCATCAAACAGCATCCAGGCACCCAGAAAGGCCAGGATGCAGACCAGGCCCAACACTGAGAACAGAAAGATCAGCAGCCCGAAAATGATCGCAGCCACGCCGCGCAGCATGAAAACCCACCAGCTTCCTGCCGTCTGTTTCACCAGCTGCATGCCAAAGCGCCCGGTCAGGAGCATGGATTCGGGGCCTGGTGGCTTTGGCTGATCTGACATGAAACTTTCATCTCCATTAATGATGAGAGTAAACTGACAGGCTGGCGCCTTCGGCGCAATCGCCGCCACCCTGGTGACAATTCCTGCCCGGCGGGGCCTTCCCCCCTTTCCATCCCGCCCCCACTTGATGAATGATAGGTGCAACGCAAAACAAGGAGTGCCCCGCCATGGCAAAATTCGGCCTCAGCCAATCCATTCGTCGTGTGGAAGACCCCAGGCTTTTGAAGGGCGATGGGCAATATACCGCCGATATCAGCCTGCCCGGCGAAGCCCAGGGCGTGGTGCTGCGCAGCCCCCATGCCCATGCGGCGATCAAGGGCATTTCCACCAGCGCGGCCAAGGCCATGCCCGGCGTGCTTGGGGTTTATACCGCAGCCGATCTGGCCGCCGAGGGGCTGGGGCCGCTGCCTTGCCTGATTCCGCTCAAGAATAGCGATGGCTCGCCGCTATCCTCCACGCCGCGCCCGGTGCTGGCGGAAGGCGTGGTGCGCCATGTCGGTGACCCGGTCGCTTTCGTGGTGGCGGAAAGCGCCAAGGCCGCGCGCGATGCCGCGGAGGCGATTGAGGTGGATTATGAGATCCTGCCCTCGGCCACCGATCTGGCGAGCGCGACCAAGCCCGGCCAGCCGCAAATCTGGCCGAGTGCACCGAATAATACCTGCTTTGATTGGCATGTCGGTGACAAGGACAAGACCGATGCGCTGTTTGCCAAGGCCGCGCATGTCACGCGGCTGACGGTCGTGAATAACCGCGTGGTGGTCGCCAGCATGGAAGCCCGCGCGGCGGTGGCAGATTATGATGCCGGCAGCAATAAATGGACGCTGCACACCAATACCCAGGGCTCCTGGTTGGTGCGCAAGCTTCTGGCCGGCAGCGTCTTCAACCTGCCGGAAGATCATTTCCGCGTGGTCACACCCGATGTCGGCGGCGGCTTCGGCATGAAGCTGTTTCTGTATGCCGAGCACGTGCTGACCTGCTTTGCCGCGCGCCGCCTGAAGCGCCCGGTGAAATGGACGTCAGAGCGCACGGAAGCCTTCCAGTCAGACACGCACGGGCGGGACAATATCACCGCCGGTGAATTGGCGCTGGATAAGGATGGCAAGTTCCTCGCGCTGCGCACGAAAAATTGGGCGAATATGGGCGCCTATCTGAACACCTTCGCGCCCTTCATCCCGACCGGTGCGGGCACCAAGGTGCTGGCGAGTGTTTATGATTTCGGCGCCATCTACGCCAATGTTGTTGGCGTGATCACCAATACCGTGCCGGTGGATGCCTATCGCGGGGCTGGCCGGCCCGAAAGCAATTACCTGGTGGAGCGCCTGATTGACACCGCCGCGCAGGAAATGGGCCTGGATCGTGTTGCGATCCGCAAGCGCAACATGGTGCCGTCATCCGCCATGCCTTACGTCTCGGCCATGGGTCAGCGCTATGATTCCGGTGAATTCGCCAAGCTGATGGACACCGCTTTGGAGCGGCTGAATTGGTCCGGCTTCGCGGCCCGGCGGGCGGAGAGCCAGCGGCGCGGCAAAAGGCGCGGCATCGGCTTTGCCTATTACCTGGAAGCGACGGGCGGTGATGCCACGGAAAACGCCGCAGTGCGTTTCGCCGATGATGGGTTCGTGGATGTTTATGTCGGCACGCAAAGCACCGGCCAGGGCCATGAAACCGCCTATGCCATGCTGACCAGCCATGAGCTTGGCATCCCGATTGAGAAAATCCGCGTGCGTCAGGGCGATTCCGAAAGCCTGCCCTCGGGCGGTGGCACGGGCGGCGCGCGCAGCCTTTATTCCGAAGGCCAGGCCATTCTGGTGACGGCTGCTTCCGTGGTGGAGAAAGGCAAGAAGGCAGCGTCCGAGCATCTGGAAGCGGCGGTGGCCGATATTGAATTCTCCTCCGCCAATGGCCGCTTTGGCGTGGTTGGCACCGATAAGGGCATCGGCATTCTGGAATTGGCCGCCGCGCAGAAGGCGCGCGCTGCCAAGGGCCAGGAGGTGACGCTTTTGGACGCGCTGGAAGTGGCGCAGATCAAATCCCACACCTTTCCCAATGGCTGCCACGCCGCGGAGGTGGAGGTGGACCCCGATACCGGCATCATCAAGGTTGCGAATTATATCGTGATTGATGATGTGGGCCATGCGCTCAACCCACTCATTGTGCGCGGCCAGGTGCATGGTGGTGTGGCGCAGGGCATTGGTCAGGCCATGCTGGAACGCACCGCCTTTGATGCGGAAAGTGGCCAGTTGCTGTCAGCGTCCTTCATGGATTACGCGCTGCCACGCGCCGATGATCTGCCGAATATTGATGTGGATTTCATCGAAGTGCCGTGTGAGACCAATCCGCTTGGCGTGAAGGGTGCCGGTGAGGCTGGCGCGGTCGGCAGCCCGCCCGCGCTGATCAATGCGGTGGTGGATGCGCTGGCCGGCGATGGCGTGAAGCATATTGATATGCCGGCCACGCCTGAGAGCGTGTGGAAGGCCTTGGCAACTTCCAAGGCAGCGTAAGGCGAGTGGCGCGAGGGGTTGTGCCCTCGCGCGCCCTTCACGCGGGTTTCAGATGTTCCAACAGGCGCGGCATCAGCTCCACCAGATTGCAGGGGCGGTGCCGCGAATCCAGTTGAAAGCGCAATATGTCATCCCAGCCATCCTTGCAGGCGCCGGTCGAACCAGGCAGCGCGAAAAGA
>JADCFR010000195.1 GCA_020249415.1 Roseomonas sp.
CAGGGTTTTTCGCGCATGTTCCGCCCGGCGAATTTCGCGCCGACGGAGGCCGATCATGAAGCGGTGAAGGCGCGCGGTGAGGAGATTTTCCAAAAGGGCCTTGGCGTGATGGATAAGGCGCTTGAAGGCCGTGAATGGCTCGCGGGCACTTATTCCTTCGCGGCTACTGCGCTGTTTTACGTCAGCTTCTGGTGGGCGGCGCGGCTGAATAAGCAACTGCCGGCGAATGTCGCGGCGCATTATGCGCGCATGAAGGCGCGCCCCGCCGTGCAGCGCACGATGAAGGCGGAAGGCCTCGCGTGAGCCTGAACCCGACCGCCTTCTGGTTCCTCCGCCATGGCGAGACCGACTGGAATGCCGAAGGGCGAAGCCAGGGGCATACGGATATTCCGCTGAATGCGGTCGGGATTTCGCAGGCGCGGCGCGCGGCACTCGCGCTGGTGGATCGCGGGATCGCGACCATCATCGCTTCCCCGCTTAGTCGTGCGTTGCATACGGCGGAAATTGTGGCGGAAGCGCTGGCGCTGCCGGTTGCGACCGATGCGGGGCTGATGGAAGTGGGCTTCGGCGTGGAAGAGGGCCGGCCCGTGGGCGATTGGTATGATAGCTGGATTGAAGGCAGCTTCACGCCGGAAGGGGCGGAAAGCTTTCAGACGCTGCATGACCGTGCGGTCGCGGCCATCAACCGCGCCACCGCCAAGCCAGGTCCTGTGCTGGTGGTAGCGCATGGCGCGCTGTTCCGTGCGCTACGCTTGGCACTTGGCCATGTGCCGAATGTGCGCACGCCCAATGCCCTGCCGTTGTGGTGCGAACCGCCGGCCTCAGGCCCGGTCTGGTCCATTACGCCGAGCCATTTGCCCGCGATATCCTAAACCACTGGCGCTTGCGCCCTGCCGCCCCTTCCCCTAGAAGCCTCGCAGCGCTGGCACCCCTGGAGGCCAGCGTTTGCTGTTTGGCGCCTGGGTGCGCCTTGCGGCATCATCAAAACCCGAAGGAGCACGGATAATGGTCCAGACTGTACGGATCGAAGCCGAAGCGCGCGGGCGGGCCGGTAAGGGGGCGGCACGCGCAACTCGGCGTGAGGGGCATGTCCCCGCTGTCATCTATGGCGCGAAGCGTGAGGCGACCCTGATCGCCCTCGACCCGCGCGATGTGATGAAGGAATTGCACAAGGCCGGCTGGCAATCGCACTTGTACGAAGTTGCGGTGAAGGGCGGCGATACGGAGCGCTGCCTGATGCGCGATGTGCAATTCCATCCTGTGACGGATCGTCCGTTGCATGTGGATTTTCAGCGCCTGGCGCCTGGGTCACGCATTCGCGTGAAGGTGCCGGTGGCCTTCCTGCATGAAGATACCTGCCCCGGCATCAAGGCGGGTGGCGTGCTGAACGTGGTGCGCCGCGAAATTGAAGTGCTGGCGGACCCGGATTCGGTGCCGGAGAAGTTCGAACTCGATCTGGCCGAAGCGCAAATCGGTGCGGGCCTGCGCTGGTCCGCGGTGAAGGATCAGTTCGGCACCAAGCCCGTGATCACGGGCCGCGACTTCATGGTGGCGTCCATCGCTGCGCCGACCGTAGTGGATGACGCTGCGCCGGTCGCTGCCCCTGGCCCGGTGGAAGCGACCAAGCAGAAGGCGCCTGCCGCCGCTGCCGCTGCGCCGGCCAAGGCGCCTGCTAAGAAGAAGTAATGCGGGTGGGGGTTTCGCCCCCATTTCCGAACAGCAAGGGTTCGGGGGAAGCCTCCCCCGGACCCTTTTTGGGTTCTTGATGGCATGACAGCCCGCGATAGCGCCCCGATGCTTTGGGTCGGCCTTGGCAATCCAGGGCCAGAACATGCGCGCCAGCGGCATAATATCGGCTTCATGGCTTTGGATGAGATTACCCGGCGCCACGGCTTCGGCCCCTGGCGCAAGCGCTTCAAGGGCGAGGTGGCGGAAGGTGCCATAGGCGGGCAGCGCATCATCGCGCTGAAGCCGCAAACTTACATGAACGCGAGTGGTGATTCCGTGCAGCAGGCCGCGGCTTTCCTGAAAATCCCGCCCGCCAATGTGGTGGCGTTTCATGATGAGCTTGACTTGGCGCCTGGCAAGCTGCGGGTGAAACTCGGCGGCGGCGTGGCCGGGCATAATGGACTTCGTGATATGCGCCGCGCTTTTGGATCGCCCGAGTTCTGGCGCGTGCGCATGGGGATTGGCCACCCGGGTCATAAGGATGCGGTGACGGGCCATGTGCTGGGGAATTTCGCCAAGGTAGATCAGGCGTGGTTGGAAAAGCTGTTGGATGCGGTGGCGGATGCCGCGCCGATGCTCGCCACGCTGAAGACAGAAGACTTCATGACACGCATCGCGCTGCTGACGCAGGAGAAGTGATGGAAGCCGAAGACGCGTTCAGCATGGATATGATGGGGCCGAGCGCCGAGGATCGCGCCAATGGTGCCGCCCTGCTCTCGGCCGCTCTGGTGCGCGAAGCGGATGCCCTGGCGCAGGCGGCAGCGGGGCTGCGCGCGACGCTTGATTTGGCGGATCAGGATTTACCGCGTGACGAAGCGCGCCGCGCCGCTGCCATGGCTGCCGCGCTGCTGGTGATTGCGCGGCAATTGCGGTGCCAGGTCGGCGATGCCACGCGGGCGGCGCAAGCAAGTGCTACGGTGCTGGCGCCGATGGCCATAGCGTTACCGGAAATTTCGGCGGCGCTGCGCGCGGCAGCGCTAATGCCGATCAGTGATGATGGTGCGGCGCGTATCGCGGCCGGTGTGGTTGCTGAGACATTCTGGAATGCGCTGCGTGCCGCCTGGCCCGCCGCGCCGGGAGCATAGAGATGGGGTTCAATTGCGGTATTGTGGGCCTGCCGAATGTCGGCAAATCCACACTGTTCAATGCGCTGACGCAAACCGCCGCGGCGCAGGCAGCGAATTATCCCTTCTGCACGATTGAACCCAATGTCGGGCGCGTGGCGGTGCCGGATGCGCGCCTGGATACGCTGACACGGATTGGCAAATCGCAGAGAACCGTGCCGACCAGTTTGGAATTCGTGGATATCGCGGGGCTTGTGCGCGGTGCCTCCAAGGGCGAAGGGCTCGGCAATCAATTCCTGGCCAATATTCGCGAAGTGGATGCCATTGTGCATGTGTTGCGTTGCTTTGAAGATGGCGATGTGACGCATGTGGAAGGCAGCATTGATCCGATCCGCGATGCCGATACGGTGGAAACCGAATTGATGCTGGCGGATTTGGATAGTCTGGAAAAACGCGCCCAGGGTCTGGTGAAGCGCGCGCGCGGTGGCGACAAGGAAGCGCTGGCGCAAATGGCCTTGATTGAACCGATCAAGGCCGCGCTGGAGGCGGGCCGTCCGGCGCGCACGGCGGTGCCGGCGGGTGAGGAAGAAGCGGCGAAGCGGCTGCAATTGCTGACAACAAAGCCCGTGCTTTATGTGTGCAATGTGGAAGAAGCTTCAGCCGCCACGGGCAATTCTCAATCCGCGCGCGTCTTTGAACGTGCCAAGGCGGAAGGCGCGCAGGCGGTGGTGGTCTCGGCTGCCATTGAAGCGGAAATCAGCCAAATGGCGCAGGCGGATCGGGGCGAGTTTCTGTCCTCCCTCGGGCTTGAAGATAGCGGGTTGGATCGTGTGATCCGCGCGGGCTATGCGC
>JADCFR010000196.1 GCA_020249415.1 Roseomonas sp.
CATAAGCGCTTCACCCACCAAAGCGATCCTTCTGCAGGCGGTGGGTAGCCATTAATCCCCCTTGGCTTGAAGACACTGCCACGCCATCATCGCTATTCCGCAAGTAACCACTGATAAGGGGGGGCGCCATGGAAATCAACAATCCCGAGATCATCGCCGAAGTTCGCGCGGTGTTCGACCGATATGAAGCCGCCATAGCCGCCAATGATGCCGCGGTTTTGGACAGCTCCTTCTGGGATGATCCGCGCGTGGTGCGCTACGGCATTACCGAATTGCTCTATGGGATTGACGCCATTCGCGCCTTCCGCGCCAGCGTGAAATCCTATGCGCCGCGCGCGCAGAAGAAGATCACCATCACCACCTTCGGGCGCGATTTTGCCACCACCAATCTGGAATATCAGCGCCTGGATAGCGGCCTGATCGGGCGCGAGACCAAGATCATGGCGCGCATTCCGGGGCAGGGCTGGCGCGTTGTCTCCGCCCATGTCTCACTATTGGCGCAAACCGATCCGGGCCGTGTCGCGAAAGGCTGATGCCATGAGCAAAACCGTCGAATGCTTCTATACGCTCTCCTCCCCCTGGATGTATCTGGGGGGCAAGCAATTATCCGACATCATCAAGCGCCACGGCGCCAATCTTGTGCTGCGGCCTTATGATTTCCGCCTGGTGGTGCCGCATACGGGGGGCATTGCGCTTCGCAGCCGCCCGGAGCCGCGGCAGGATTACCACGCGCTGGAACTGGACCGCTGGGCGCTCCATCTCGGCATCCCGATCAAGCTGAAGCCCAAGCACTACCCGCCATCGGATCAACGCCAGGCGGGGCAGATGGTCATGGCAGCGGCGGCGCGCGGCATGGATGCCATGCGGCTTTCCCATGCGCTGCTGACCGCGCTTTGGCTGGAAGATCGCGACATTGCTGATCCGCGCACGCGCGTCGCCATTGCCGAGGAACAGGGCATGCCCGGCGAAAGCCTGCACCGCGAAGAAGAAAGCGCCAGCATCCAGGCGGAGTTCGACCGCAATAATCGCGACGCCATCGCCCGCGGCGTCTTTGGCGCGCCCACCTATGTTTGCGATGAGCTGTTCCTTTGGGGTCAGGACCGGCTGTTCTTCCTGGACAAGTATCTGGCCGGCCAGCCCGTGCAATCCGGCCCGATCAAGACCATCGCCAAGACCCGGGCGCGCTGAGCATGGCGACGCGGCATGTCGTGGTGATTGGCGCCGGCGCTGTTGGCGCGGCCTCGGCACTCGCAGCGCTGAAGGAAGGCTACCGCGTTACCATCCTCGATCCCGGAGAGCCCGGCGGGGAACAGGCGGCATCCTTTGGCAATGGCTGCTGGCTCAGCCCCATGTCGGTGATCCCGCCGGCAGTGCCGGGCATTTGGAAGAAGCTGCCGAAATTCCTCTCGGACCCGCTGGGACCGCTCGCCATTCGCTGGGGCTATTTGCCGAAGGTCGCGCCCTGGCTGATCCGATACCTCGCTTCTGGCTGGCGCTGGGAGGATGTGGCGCGGACCGCCCATGCGCTGCGCCCGCTGGTGCGGGATGCGCCCCGGCTGCACAAGGCCTTGGCGGAACAGGCCGGGGTTGGGCATCTGATCGAAAGGCGGGGGCTGATGTATATCTACCCCTCCCGCGCGGAGTTTGAGGCTGAACGGAAGGCCTGGGAAATCCGCCACCAGGTCGGCGTGCGCTGGATTGAGCTTGACGCGGATGAGCTTCGCCAACGCGAACCGGAACTCGACCGCCGCTATGGTTTTGGGATTTTCGTGGATGAGGGCGGGCATTGCACCGACCCTGGCGCCTATGTTGCGGCGTTGATTGCCCTTGCCCAAGCGGAGGGCGCCAAGCTGCACCGCGACCGCGCCACCGGTTTCCGCATTGAAGCCGGGCGGTTGCGGGCCGTGACGACAGGGCAGGGGGAGGTCGCTTGCGATGCCGCGGTGATCGCCGCTGGCGTCCATTCCAAGCCGCTGGCGCGTGCTGCCGGGGATGATGTGCCGCTGGAAAGCGAACGCGGCTATCACGCTGAAATCAGCGCGCCCGAAGTGGCGCCGCGCCATGGGCTGATGCCCTCCGATGGCAAAATGTCCATCATGCGCACTGCGCGGGGCTTGCGTTGTGCGGGCCAAGTGGAGATTGCCGGGATTGACGCCGCGCCCAATTGGCAGCGTGCGGAAATCCTGAAAAATCATCTGCTTGGCTGTTTTCCTGGCCTGCCGCGAGATCTGCCGACGGAACGGGTGAAATTCTGGCTCGGCCATCGGCCTTCCATGCCCGATGGCATGCCCTGCCTTGGTCCCGCCCGCGCCAGCCCGGATGTCATCCATGCCTTTGGCCATGGCCATACCGGGCTGGTGGCCGCCGCCCGGACGGGGGAGGTGGTGGGCGCGTTGCTGGCGGGCCGCAGCCCGCCAATCCCCATCGCTGCCTTCGACTCGCGGCGTTTCAAGGCATTTTTTTGAGCCTTTCGCGCGCTTCACTCAAGATTTTTCTCGCTTTTCCTGAAACGAGGTGTCATGCTGACAAACACCAGCGTTGCATCCCGCGCGTTGCGGTCATTTATGTGTGGATAGTCAAACAGTGTTTCCTGAAAACGAGCACCAGGATAGCACCGGGCCGATCGAGGCCGAGGTGAAGTGGTATAACTCCCGTAAAGGCTTCGGCTTCGTACTGGGACCAGATGGGCAGGATGTGTTTTTTCACGCCTCTGCCCTGACAGAGGCAGGCATTGAGCCGCCCGATACCGGCGACAAGCTGGTTTGTGAGATTGGGTCTGACCGGCAGGGCCGGCGCCTGATCACGCGAATCATGCAGCTGAAGAAGGGCGAAGGCGGTGGCGAAGCGCGCCCGCCGCGCCGTGAATTCGGCGGCGGTGGTGGCTTTGGGGATCGTCCCCCGCGCCGCGATTTCGGGGATCGTCCCCCGCGCCGTGATTTCGGTGATCGCCCCCCGCGCCGTGATTTCGGTGGCGGCGGCGGCTTTGGTGGCGGTGGCTTTGGTGATCGCCCCCCGCGCCGCGACTTCGGCGGTGGCGGCGGCTTTGGTGGCGGCGGTGGCTTTGGCGACCGTCCCCCGCGTCGCGATTTCGGTGATCGTCCCCCGCCGCGGCGCGAATTCAACCGCGATGAAGGCGGCCCGACCTATGACATCGCCGGCACGGTCAAGTGGTTTGACCAGGTGCGCGGCTTTGGCTTCGTGACGCCGGAAGATGGCGGCCAGGACGTTTTTCTGCATTCATCGGTGCTGCAACGCGCCGGCAAGCAGGATGTGCAGCAAGGTGAAAAAGTCGCGCTTGAAGTGCGCGATGGTCAGCGCGGCCGCCAGGCCGTGAATATGAAGGACTGAAGCGGTCCGCATCGTGGGCCATGAACCGCGTTGAGGTTGAGAAAACGAGGGGCCTGTCCCCTCGTTTTTTTTGGCGTAGCGCTGGTGGTGATGTTTCCATTTCTGATTGAGAAAACTGAA
>JADCFR010000197.1 GCA_020249415.1 Roseomonas sp.
CAACCTGGATTTCGATATCGAGCAGCTTCGTCACTGCCTGTTCGGCCGGGAATTTCCACGCCACGGCCCAACGCGGTGCGCGCCCCACAAAACCAAGCCGACGCTGCCAATCAATCCTATCAAGCTTATAGACTACGCCATCAATATCGTAGCCGAGTGCGGCGCGGCCCGCGCCGATCTCCGCCTGGAAGTGTTCGGCGGCGTCTTCACTGTCCAACCGACGCGATAAAGGGTTCACCGCAAAACCCCAGCGGCGGAGTTCATCCAGGAAATCATGGTGGGTTTCGGCTGGTGCTCCGCTCGCCGCACCCATGGCATAGGCGAGCAATTTGAGGGGCCGCGTTGCGGTGATGCGCGCATCAAGCTGGCGCACGGACCCGGCGGCGGCGTTGCGTGGATTGGCGGGGATTACTACCGCGTCACCCAATTTCTCGCCCGCGGCGCGGCGCGCTTCGCGCGCTTCGGCGGCCTCCTCCTGCGTGGCACGGAAGGCAAGGAAATCCGCCTTTTCCATGAAAACCTCGCCGCGGATTTCGATGCTGGCGGGGAAGGGTGGTTTCAGGTGCCGCGGCAGGGATGGGATGGTCAGCAGATTGGCGGTGACATCTTCGCCTTCCGCGCCATCGCCGCGCGTCGCCCCCTTGATAAAGACGCCGTTCTCATAAAGCAGGTTGATCGAAAGCCCATCAATCTTGGGCTCGCCCATAAAGGCCAGCGCTTCGGTCTCAGACAGTCCCAGAAAGCGGCGGATGCGCTTGCAGAAATCGCTGAATTCTTCTGGGGAGAAGACATTATCCAGGCTCAGCATCGGCTCGCCATGGCGGGATTTGGCGAAGCCTTCTGCAACTGGCGCGCCGATGCGGCGTGATGGGCTGTCGCTGCGGATAAGGTGGGGAAACTGTGCTTCAATGGCGCGGTTGCGCGCTACCAGCGCGTCATATTCCGCGTCTGTGATCTCAGGCTCGTCCTTGGCGTGATAGAGCCGGTCATGCCGCGCGATCTCCCGCGCGAGCTCTGCCAGTTCAATCGCCGCATCCAATTCCGAAAGGCTTTGTATGGCAGGCGCCTTCATGCCGTGCCCCTCATGCGAGGGCGGAAGGATAAAAAAAGGAGGGGGTGCGGGGGAGTTCGCTCCCCCGCCCTTTCTTTTATTCTCACGCCCGATCCCCCAAAAGGCTCCGCGCCGCCGCGCGGGCGGCTTCGGTCACTTTTTCGCCGGCCAGCATGCGCGCGAGTTCTTCGTATCTTTCCGCTTGATCGAGGATTTCCACCCGCGTTTCCGCGCGCTGCCCCTTCACTTGTTTCGCCACGCGGAAATGGCGTGCGCCGCGCGCCGCGACTTGCGGGCTATGCGTCACCACCAGCACTTGCACGCGGTCCGCCACGCGGGCCAGGCGTTCGCCCACGGCGGCGGCGGTGGCGCCGCCAATGCCGCTATCCACCTCGTCAAAAATCAGCGTCGGCACGGGCGATCCGCGCGCGAGCACGACCTTGAGTGCCAGCATCAACCGCGAAAGCTCCCCACCCGAGGCGATTTTCGCGAGCGGTCCTGGCGTTTGTCCCGGGTTGGTCGCGACAAGGAAAGTCACACGATCCTGCCCATCCGCACCCCAGGCGCTTTCTTCCCGCGCGGTGAGGTCAATCACCAAGCGCGCACGATCCAGCTTCAGCGGCGGCAATTCCTCGGCGAGGGCGTTTTCCAGCGCGCTGGCGGCTTTGCGGCGCGCGGTGGAAAGCTTGCCGGCGGTGGTGATGTAGCTGCCGCGCGCCTTGGCCTCAGCCGCTTCAAGTGTGGCGACTTCGCCCGCGCCGGCATCCAGCGCTTCCAGCCGGGTGCGTAGGCCCGCCAGCAAGGTGGCGAGTTCTGAAACCGGCACGGTATGTTTGCGCGCCGCGGCACGCAGCGCAAAGAGCCGTTCTTCCACCTGTTCCAAGCGGCGCGGATCGGGGCCGGTTTCATTCATCAGGCGCGTCAGCAGCGTTTCCGCCTCGCTCAGCGCATCCTGCGCGGCTCCAAGCGCCTGGATGGCGGGCTGTGCTTCCTCATTGGGCGGTGGCAGGCGTTCCAGCGCACGCGCCGCTTCGCGCAGCGCGCGGGCCGGCGATGCAGCGCGGCGGTCGCGCGGCGTCAGTTCCCCAAGCGCGGCGGCAATCGCCTCGGCCCGACGTTCGCCCTGTTGCAGCTTTTGGCGTTCGGCGGCGAGTGCGTCTTCCTCGCCTTCTTCCGGCGCAAGGTCCGCCAATTCACCAACGGCGTGGCGCAGCCATTCTTCTTCGCGCTGCGCGCTGGCAATGGCTTCGCGTGCGGCAGCCAGGCGACGCGTGGCGTCGCGCCAGGCGGCCCAGGCGCTGGCGGTGGCGCTGCGTTCACCGTCCAAGGCACCGAAAGCATCCAGCAAGCCCGCATGGGTGGCGGGATCGGCCAGCCCCACCTGTTCATGCTGGCCCTGCACTTCCACCAGCGTCGCGCCCAGGCGTTTGAGCAAAGCAACGCTCACCGGCTGGTCATTGATGAAGGCGCGGGATTTGCCATCGGCTTGCAGCACGCGGCGCAGCACCAATTCATCCTCGGCGCTGATGCCCTGGTCGCGCAGGATATCGAAACAGGGATGGTCATGCGCCGGCAGGAAGGCTGCGGCGACACTCGCCTGCGTCTGCCCCGCGCGCACCAGCCCCGCTTCAGCGCGCTGGCCAAGGGCCAAGCCCAGGCTATCCAGCAATATGGATTTGCCCGCGCCGGTTTCGCCGGTCAGCACCGCAAGTCCGGCATCGAAGCTCAGGTCGAGCTTTTCGATCAGCACCACATCGCGAATGGCGAGAGAGGCGAGCATCGGCGCGCCGCTCCGCCCTCAGAAAATTCGGTTCAGCATCCGGCTGACAAAGCCGGGACGCTCACCGCGTTGTTCGGCGCCGGCGGCAACCAGCAGCGCATAGCTATCGGCATACCAGTCACTGCCGGGGTAGTTATAGCCCAGCACGGCAGCGTTGCGGCGCGCTTCTTCCGTCAGGCCAAGGTTCAGGTAGATTTCCACCAGCCGATGCAAGGCTTCGGGGACATGGTTGGTGGTCTGGAAATCCTCCACCACACGGCGATAGCGGCCAATGGCGGCCTGATGCAGCCCCTGGCGCTGATAAAAGCGCCCGACGGTCATTTCCTTGCCGGCCAGATGGTCGCGGCCCAGGTCAATCTTCAGCCGGGCATCGCGGGCATAGGCGCTATCGGGGAAGCGGTTGATGACTTCCTGAAGGGCTGCGATGGCGATGGTGGTCTGGCGCTGGTCGCGCTGCGCATCGGTGATTTGTTCATATTGCGACAGCGCGCGCAGGTAATAAGCATAGGCGATGTCGCGATGTGCCGGGTGCAATTGAATGAAGCGATCCAAGGCGCCAATGGCTTCGGTATAGCGATTGCGCAAATATTCCGTATAGGCCGCCATCAGCTTGGCGCTGGTGGACCAGGTGGAATAAGGGTGCTCACGCTCGATCGAATCGAAATACTCGACCGCGCGGGCATAATTGCGCGCGCGCAGATTCTGCATGCCAAGGGCATAAAGCGCCTGCGGTTCCTCATCCGCCGCATTGGCGGTGACGCGGCGCGTGAGGGAGGGGTCCGCACCGGTGGTGTTCGTTGGGCCTGAACTGCCGCAAGCGGCAAGGGTCAGAAGCAGGGCTATCGGCAGGAAGCGGCGCATGAATCCCGGTTCAACAGAAAGACGCCGTTGATATAGGGCAGAATGGACTTGGGTTAAATCACCCTTGGCCAAAGATGCGTATTCAGGCGAAGGCCGGGGCCTTTTGCCTGGCCGGGGTGGCAGCGCCGCCCGCCCAGCGCCAGGCGCTGGCATCGGCGAAAAGGGCGCGCAAAAGCTGATTATTCAGCGCATGGCCGGACCGGCTGCCGATAAACCGGGCACGGAGCGGCGCGCCGGCCAGGGCAAGATCACCCACCACATCCAGCATCTTGTGGCGGATGAATTCATCCGCATGGCGGAGCCCGCCGGGGTTCAGAATGGTCATGCCATCCACCACCACGGCATTGTCCAAGCTGCCGCCAAGGGCAAGGCCGGCTTCATGCAGGCGCGCGACATCTTCCTTGAGGCCAAAGGTGCGGGAATCCGCCACACTGGCGCGGAAGGCCTCAGGCGTCAGGCGGAAATGCAGCGATTGATGGCCGATGGCGGTATTGGGGTAGTCAATTTCCAAAAAGGCGTCGAAGGCGGCTTCGGCATTCGGGTGCAATTCGGCAAAGGCGCCCTGGGTATCTTCCACGCGAACCGGGCGCAGGACTTCAATCATCTGGCGCGGCGCGGCGCTGCTTGCGGTACCGGCGCAGTCAATCAGGAACAGAAAGGGCGCGGCGGAGCCATCCAGAATGGGGATTTCCGGGCCATCCACTTCAATGATGGCATCATCAATACCGGCACCGGCAAGGGCCGCCATGATATGTTCAATGGTGCTGATGCGCGCTGCCGGCGTGGTGGGGGCGGTGATGGTGGTGCAAAGCCGTGTATCGGTCACGAAATCGAAGCGGGCCGGAATATCCACGCCAAGATCGGTGCGGCGGAACTGAATGCCCGCGCCGGCGGCGGCGGGATGGAGGGTCAGGGAAATGCGGCGGCCGGAATGCAGCCCATCACCCACGCAGCCGATTGGGGCCTTGAGGGTCTTGCGCCGAGCATGTTCCGCAGGAAGAAAACCGTCCATTATACCCTTCGATTCCGGGCAGAAAGCGGTGCGAATAGCGCCGCCCTGATCGACCCATGGTTACTTTCTCATGAAGGTTTGCCGAAAGCGATTCAAGCCTTGTTTCTGCGTGTTTCATCGCAGACGATTGTTTTAATTGAATTATTGCGATGCACAAAAAGGCAAAATAAAGGCTGAATTGTCTTAATGCCGAACCGGGCCAGAAAAGCGCCTACTCCCGCCGCAGCACCTGATCCACCAGGCGATCCGCCCAAGGATTGCTGGAAAAGCTCTCCCGCAGCGCCGCTTCGGAATAGGTATCGCGCAGCCAATCCAGGAAGGGCGTTGTGGGATTTTCGCGCTGGAAGGCCGCGAAGCTTTTGAAGAAGGCATCCAGAATGCCCGTGCGCGCCGCCGCAACATGGCCATAGCGAAGCGAAAGCTGGGCCAGGGCCTCCTGTACCGGGCGGCCTTGCAGCAACAGCCAAATGCCCGCCGCAAGCCCGGTGCGATCGGCGCCCGATTTGCAATGGATCAGCGCCGGTTCTGCCATATCCTGGAAAATGCCCGCAAGCCGCAGAATGCGGTCCTTATGTGGTGCACCACGGCTTTCGAAAGGGGCGTCTATATGCGCGAGGCCAAGCCGCGCCGCTTCGGCCCGGCTGAGTGCATCGGCGCCGCAATCGGCGCGGTTGCCGCGCAGATTGATGATGGTGCGGATGCCATGACGCCGCGCCGCCTGACGCATTTGCCAGGGCAGCGGGTGGTTAGACCGATAAAGCCGCCCAGGCGCCACCACGCCCCAATTGCGCCACCCAAGGCGCAGGATGGCGTGGTCAATGAACAGCGCATTGCCCCAAATGGCGGTAGGCGTCACGCGCTGCTATTCCAGCCGCGCGCCGGAAACCCGCACCGCTTCCTGCCACATGGGGCGTTCACGTTGCGCGCGCGCGATCATGTCTTCCGGGGTGGACCACACGGCCTCGGCCCCCACGCGCAGGAAGCGTTCCTTCACCGCCGGGTCGGCAACAATGCGGCGCAAGGCGCCATTCACGCGCTCAATCGCGATGCGTGGCGTGCCGGCAGGAAAGACAAAACCCTGCCAGGAGGAGACAACGAAATCCGCAAGCCCTGCCTCGGCCATGGTGGGCACATCCGGCATGGTCGGCCAGCGCGCGGCCGAGGTCACGGCCAGCGCCCGCATCCGCCCTTCCTGAATGACCGGCACATAGGAAGCGAGGTTATCCAAAGCGGAATCGAGATCTCCTGAGAGCATGGCGGGAATGATCTGCGCTGCACCACGAAAGGGCACATGGGTGCCTTCCACCTGAACGCGTCCGGCGAAAAGCGCGCCGGTCAAATGGCCGGTGGTGCCAACGCCGGGCGAGCCATAGGTAAAGCCGCCACGCTTGGCGCGCACCCAAGCAGTGAAATCCGCCAGACTGCGCGAGGGATTATGTTGGGATGATACGACGACAACATTGGGCAAATCCCAGGCAATACCTACCGGCATGAGGTCCCGCGCCGGATCATAGGGCAGGCGGGTATAAAGGAAGTTGTTGATCACCAAATGCCCGACGGAAGCGATGCCCATGGTATAGCCATCCGGCGTCGCCTTGGCGGTGGCGTCAATGCCAATATTGCCGCCCGCGCCGGGACGGTTTTCGATGATGAAATTCTGCCCCAGGATCGGCTGCATCAATTCGCAATAAATCCGCACCAGCACATCGGTGGACCCGCCCGGCGGCCAGGGCACAATCACCCGCACAGGGCGCACCGGCCATTCGCCCTGGGCGCGGGCGATGGAGGGCGTGGCGAGCAAGGCAGCGGCCAGCAAGGGGCGGCGCGTGATCATGGGTATTCTCCGGCTTCAATGGCCCGGGCATATAGAGAGCCCGGCGGCGCCTTGCCAAGCGCGGTCGCTTCGGGTTGGACAGGTGCCGCGAATGCGTCAATAATCCTGTCCAAACGGGGATGCGGGCAATGCCGACACGGGGCAGCACGAATATTGCGGATATGGCCGAGGCACGCGCCCTGCCGGCAGGGCGCAATCTGCTGTTCCTGCGCGAAGAAGAACTCCGCCTTGCGCAGGATTTGCTGTTTTTCGGCTATCGCGATTTTACCGCCGGGGCGGATGCCATCCTCGCCACGCTGGATATGGGCCGCGCACATCATCGCGTGCTGCATTTTGTCGGGCGGCGGCCGGGGATTACGGTGGGTGAATTGCTCGGCATTCTCGGCATCACCAAGCAAAGCCTGGGGCGCGTGCTGCAGCCGCTGATGAGCGATGGCTATGTGGTGCAGGCGCCGGGTGAGAGCGACCGGCGGCAAAGGCGCCTGACGCTGACCGAAAAAGGTGTCGCTTTGGAACGCCGCCTGTTTGAACGCCAGCGAGAGACCGTGATGCGCGCCTATCGTGAAGCGGGGCCAGCGGCGGTGGAAGGTTTTCGGCGCGTGATGCGCGGGCTCATGGGCGAAGATGCGCAAGCGAGCCTCGCGCGCCTGGAAGGGCCAGAAGCGGAGGGCAGCCGGCGATGAACGGCCAGGAAGATCCCGCGCATATTCTGGTGGTGGATGATGATGCGCGGCTGCGCGCGCTATTGCAGCGCTTTCTGACCGAGCAGGGCTTTCGCGTCAGCACTGCGGAGAACGCCGCCGCCGCCCGCGCCGCGCTCAGTGATATGGCGTTTGATCTGCTGGTCTTGGATGTGATGATGCCCGGAGAGACCGGGTTGGAATTGACCGCCGCGCTTCGTGCCGAAGGGCAGGAAGTGCCGATCCTGATGCTGACCGCGCGCGGTGCGCCGGATGATCGCATCGCAGGGCTTGAACAGGGCGTGGATGATTACCTGGCCAAGCCTTTCGATCCGCGCGAATTGGCTTTGCGCATTCGCACGATTTTGCGTCGCGCCGCGCCCGCCCCCGCCGCGCCGCACAGCCTGGCGCCGATGCAGATCGGCAATCGCTGGTTTGACATTGAACGCGCGGAATTGCGCGGCCCGGATGGCATTATTCGCCTGACGGGTGGAGAGGCTGCGCTGCTGCAAGCCCTCGCGCGCCGTGCGGGGGAAATTCTGAGCCGCGAGGATATTGGCGAAGCGCTTGGCACGCCTGACGCCGGCGAACGCGCGATTGATGTGCAGGTGACCAGGCTGCGCCGCAAGGTGGAGCCCGACCCGCGTGAGCCGCGCTTCATCCAGACCATTCGCCATCGTGGTTATGTCTTGAGGCCAGGGCCGTGACTCCGCTGGACCGGGGCTTGCGCCGGCTGATGCCGCGCGGGCTTTTGGGTCGTGCACTGCTGATCATTCTGGTGCCGCTGGTGATCCTGCAGGGGATTGCCTTGCAGCTTTTCTATGGCAGCCATTTGGATGTGATTTCCCGCCGCCTGGCGGCGGGTGTTGCCGGTGATATCGCCATGGTGGTTGGTTTGCTGGAACGCGAAAATGAAGCCGAGGATCGCAGCTGGATTTTCCGCGAAGCTGCCTGGCGGCTTGATTTGTCACTCGCTTACGAAGCGGGCGCACGGCTTGCTGTAACGGGGGCGCGGCCCGCTGCCATGCCCTGGTTGCCGCTGGAGGAGGATTTGGCTGCCGCGATGCAGGAACGTGTGCGCCTGCCCTTTGATGCGGATTGGCAAAGTGATCCGCGCAGCGTGATCATTCGCGTACAAATGCCCGATGGCGTTTTGCATGTGGAAGTGGTGCGCAAGCGCCTGTTCAGCGGCACGATCTATCTTTTTGTCATCTGGCTGGTCGGGTCTTCGCTATTGCTGTTTCTGGTGGCAGCGATTTTCATGCGCAATCAGGTACGCGCGCTGCGCAAGATTTCCGCCGCCGCTGAAGCTTTCGGCATGGGCCGCACGGTGGGGCCGATGAAGCCGGAAGGTGCCGCAGAGGTGCGCCAGGCGGCGGCGGCCTTTAACCGCATGGAAGAACGCATCAGCCGTTTTGTGGATAGCCGGACGGAAATGTTGGCCGGCATCAGCCATGATTTGCGCACACCTCTCACGCGGCTCAGGCTTGGCCTTGCCATGCTGCCGGAAGCCGCGCGCGAAGATGCTGCGGCCATGACGGAAGATGTCGAGGAAATGGATCGCCTGATCGGCGTCTATCTTGCCTTTGCACGTGGTGAGGGCGTGGAACAACCCGAAGAAACCGATCTTGCCGCCTTGCTGCGCGGTGTTGTCGCGCAACAGGCGCGCGGTGGCGCGGCAATACCTTTTGCGGGGCCAGAGCAACTCCTGATGCAACTTCGCGCCGGCGCCATGCGGCGCTGCTTCGGCAATCTGCTGCATAATGCCCGTAAGCACGCGACCCGCGTGATGGTGACTTTGGCGAAACAACCGCGCGGCCAGCATGGCATTTGGGCGGATATTGCAATTGATGATAATGGGCCGGGCATTCCGGCGGCGTCGCGCGAAGATGCCTTCAAGCCTTTCACCAGCCTTTCAGGGAGTGGTACGGGCCTTGGGCTGGCCATTGCACGCGATATTGCGCGCGCGCATGGCGGTGATGTGTTTCTGGAAGACAGCCCCTTGGGTGGGCTGCGGGCGCGGATCAGGGTGCCGGGATAGGGTTTGGTTGACCTATCCAAGCGAATATTGCCGCGCCTGATCGCTGGGTGTCACCAGAACGCGGCTCACGCCAATTACCTGGCCGAGATTACCCCCGATCAACGCGGCCATGCCGGGTTCAAGATCCTGGCAGGCGATGGTGATTTCCATTTCCTCAATCCCTTGGCGGGCTTGGAAAAAATCCGGCGTCACGTCGCGCTTGGCGAAGGGCTGCAACAGCCTTGGCAGCAGGCCGGGGCTGGGTTCGGCGCGCAGATCAAAGCGCGTGGTCAAAGGGGCAGAAAGCATGGCTTGGGTCCGGTTCAGGGTGGCGGGGCAATGCTGGGCGGCCACCACAAGGGCGCGCAGGCCCCAAGCCCGGCGCCTTAGGCGGCCGCGGCGGTAATTCGTAAAGAAGGCGCCTTCAGACCCATGCTCATAGTTTAGCACGTCCAGCGCCCAAGGCAAAAAGAAACGGCGCGGTTGGGGGGTTCCGCGCCGTCAGAGTCTCACGTCTAAGGAGGAGAAGCTATCAAACGGGGCGGAAAATCGCGCCGCCCGCGCGATTCTTGTGGCGCGAAAATGCCAAGGCGCTATTGATCTGGCGCAAATACCATGAACAGGCAGGCTGCCATGGGGCAGCAAGCCCGTCACAACCAATTGAGGAGAGAGTTACATGGCGCGTGTTGCACTTGTCACCGGGGGCCAAAGGGGCATTGGCGCCGCGATCAGCGAGGCGCTGAAGGCGGCTGGCCGGACCGTGGTGGCATCCTATGCCGGCAATGATGCCGCGGCGCAGGCGTTTACTGAGCGTACCGGCATTCCCTGCTATAAATTCGATGTCGCTGATTACGCGCAATGCGCCGAAGCGATTGCCAAGATCGAAGCCGAAGTGGGGCCGATTGACATTCTGGTGAATAATGCCGGCATCACGCGCGATGCCACCATGCGCAAGCTGAACCGCGACATGTGGGATTCGGTGATCGATACAAACCTTGGTTCCTGCTACAATCTCTGCAAGCTGGTTTGGGAAGGTATGAATGCGCGCAAGTTTGGCCGCATTGTGAATATCGGGTCGGTGAATGGTCAGGCCGGGCAATATGGCCAGGTGAATTACGCCGCCGCGAAATCGGGCATTCATGGCTTCACCAAGGCGCTGGCGCAGGAAGGGGCGAAGCTTGGCATTACCGTGAATGCCGTCGCCCCCGGTTATGTTGATACCGAAATGGTGCGCGCCGTGCCGCCCGATGTGCTGGAAAAGATCATTGCGCGCATCCCGCGCGGCCGGCTTGGCAAGGCCGAGGATATCGCCCGCGGCGTGGTCTTCCTGACCGCTGAGGATGCGGATTTCATCACCGGGTCCACGCTGTCCATCAATGGTGGGCAGCACATGTATTAAGCCAAGGGGCCAGAGTAAGTCCGTTTCGCATCCGCTCATCGGACCTACTCTGCGTTTTTATTTGGTCGCATTTTCCGAGTCGCCAAGTGTCCCACTTGGCTTGAAAATGCTCCGCCCCCCTTTCATAGGCCTCTGCCCATGGCATGCTGCCCCTTCCAATCGAGGGGATATGCCATGGGCTACGCGATACTTGCTTTCGATGGTGCCGATAAAGCCCGCCGCGCCGCGGCAATGGACCGCCACCGGGCGGTGATCAGCCGCTGGGCTGAGGATGGGCGGATGCCCTTCGGCACGCCGCTTTTCACCAGCGAATGGGTGCCTTCTGGGTCACTGATGATCCTGGATGTGCCGGACATGGCGGGCCTTCGCGCCTATCTGGCGGAAGAACCGTTTTCGGTGGAAGGCGTTTGGGGCGATATCCGCATCCTGCCCTTCCGTATCGCGCCCTTGCCCTATCAGCGCCTGCCCAGGCCGGGCGATCCGGTGGCAAGCACCCGCACCCATAGCGTTGCCATCGCCTATGATGGCACGGATGCCGATGCCCCCGCCCGCCGCCAGGCAGCGCGGGGGGCGCATATCGCGCGCATGCAGCCCATGGCGGCTGATGGAACGCTCGCGGTTGGTGGCGCCATTCTGG
>JADCFR010000198.1 GCA_020249415.1 Roseomonas sp.
ACCATAACAGGCAGCGCGCATCGCCAAGCCAGACCGGCCCCTCACCCCAGCGTGTGCCGTGATACAGCCGCTCAACGGCCGAAAGCGCCAGATGGTATTTTTTGAAGCTTGCGTCCAACGCAACAAGGGATGGGTCCGGATAGCGCAGGCTTTGCTGCCAGCTTGGGTCTTGGTTCATGGCGTTTCTCCCTGGGCCATGAGGGGAGCATGGACCAAGCGCCGCAAAAGGCCAATCAGGCGCGCAGCAGCACGCGCCGGCGCAGCCGCACCGCCCCAGCCGGCATGGCGGCGAAGATATCCTTCTCCGCTTCGATCAGACAAAGCCCGGCCCAGCGCGCGGGGCAAATGGCGCGGCCCGCTTTCTCCCAGGCGGTGCCGGCGCGCATCAGCGGCGTGAAAGGCGGCACGTAAAGCGCGGCATCGCGGCGTTCCACGCGAAACATCTGCGCCTGCAAAAGCCTGGTGATCTGGGAAGGTGAATATGGCCGGCCATGGCCGAAGGGCGTGTGGTCAAACTGCGCCCAAATGCCACGCCGGTTGGGCGCCACCACCAGCAAGCGCCCATCATCGCGCAGCACGCGCCAGCATTCCCTCAGCAACCGCCCGGCATTCTCAGCCGCTTCCAACCCATGCACCAGCAGGATGCGATCAAAGCTCAAATCCGGAAAGGGCAGCGCATCTTCTTCGGCCAGCACGGCGGATGAAACCCCGCCATGGGCAAAGCGCGAAGGGCCAAGCTGGGCTGGCGCCAGCGCAATGCAGCGCGCCGCTTCTTCGCGCCATAGCGGCAAATAGGGCTCGGCATGGCCAATCCCCAGCACATCAAGCCCCGTGAGCCGCGGCCACAGCGTGGCCAAGCGCCGGCGCAGCAGCCGCGCGGTCAGCCCGCCCGCCGGCGCGGCATAGAAAGCCGTGAGGCCATGGATTTCCTCTCCCATACCGTTAGATATAGGCGCTTCCGGGGCCGCATGGGATGGCCCCCTGACAAGGTACCCTCATGGCACTGACCGCGACCCCGATTCCCTGCCTTTCCGATAATTACGCCTGGCTGCTCCGCGCCGCCGATGGCCGCCTTGCGGTCTGCGACCCGGCAGAGGATGCGCCCGTGGCCGCGGTGATCGATCCCATGGGCGGCAAGCTCGATCTGATCCTGCTGACGCATCACCACGGGGATCACGTGGCCGGCGTACCGGGCCTGGTCGCGCGCTACGGCGCCAAGGTGGTGGGCGCGGCGGCGGATAAGCACCGCCTGCCGCCGCTCGATCAGGCGGTCTCACCCGGTGACACCGTGGATGTGCTGGGCAGCAAGGCGGCAGTGCTGGCGAGTGATGGCCATACGCGCGGCCATATCGCCTTCCACATCGCCGATTCGCATATCCTGCTGTGCGGCGACACGCTGTTTTCGCTCGGCTGCGGGCGCCTGCTGGAAGGCACGGCTGAGCAGATGTTTGCCTCGCTGGCCGCCCTTGCCGCCTTGCCGGGGGAGACGCTCGTTTGCTGCGGGCATGAATATACCGAAAGCAATGCGCGCTTTGCCATTACGGTGGAACCGGATAATGCCGCGCTCAAGGCCCGCATCGCGGAAGCCCAGGCGCAGCGCGCGGCCGGCAAACCTACGCTGCCCAGCACCATTGCTTCCGAACGCGCCGCCAATCCGTTTGTCCGCGCCCCGGATATCGCGACACTTGCCCACATCCGTGCCGGCAAGGATAATTTTCGTTAATTCTACAGAAGGAAACGCCCCATGAAACTGCATTACTCCCCAGCCAGCCCCTATGTGCGGAAAGTCATGGTCTGCGCCATTGCCCGCGGCATTGGCGGGCTTTTGGAAAAGGTCTCGACCAATCCCCATCAATCGCCCGCCGATCTGCTGGCGGATAACCCGCTGTCCAAGGTGCCTGCCCTGGTCACCAAGGATGGCACGGCGATTTATGACAGCCCGGTGATTTGCGAATACCTGGACACGATCGGCGCCGCCGCACCGCTTTTCCCGCCGACCGGCAGCGCGCCGCGCCTCAAAGCCATGATCCGGCAAGCCACCGCCGATGGCATTCTGGATGCCGCCGTGGCGCGGCGCCTGCAAATGGGCCAGCCGCTGGATGATGGCCGCAAGGCTTTCGATGCCCGCCAAAAGGCCGCCGTCGAACGCGCTTTGGCCGTACTGGAAAAAGACCCGCCGCGCGGGCTTGGCGATATCGGCGCCATCAGCATTGCCTGCGCGCTCGGCTATCTTGATTTCCGCTTTGCCGCTGAGCCCTGGCGCGATGCCTGCCCGAAGCTCGCGGCTTGGTTTACCGAGGTATCGAAGCTCGCCCCGCTCGCTGAAACCGTCCCGGTCGGCTGAGCCATGATTGACCTGCGCGATCCGGGCGTGACCGCCGCGCAGGTCATTGCCGCGCTTGATCTGGCGCCTCATCCGGAAGGCGGGCATTACCGCGAAATCTGGCGCGATGCGCCGGAAGGCGGCGGTCGCGGCGCCGGCACGGCGATCTATTTCCTGCTCGCCGCCGATGAATTCAGCCATTGGCATCGCGTGGATGCCGCCGAGGCCTGGCATTGGTATGCCGGCGGGCCACTGGCGCTGAGCCTTTCCCCCGATGGCCATGATGCAGAGGCCCTCCATCTCGGCCCTGATCTTTCACGCCATCAGCGCCCTTTCGCTTTGGTACCGAGGGGCTGGTGGCAAAGCGCCGTCTCCTTAGGCCGCTGGACGCTGGTGGGCTGCACCGTCAGCCCCGCCTTTGATTTCGCCGGCTTTGAATTGGCGCCGCCCGACTGGCGCC
>JADCFR010000199.1 GCA_020249415.1 Roseomonas sp.
CCGCAAGCCGGAACAACTCAGCCCGCGTCAGCGTGAATATCTGCAAGACTGGGGCTATCCTTACGTCTTCGCCGAATGGCGCTTTCACATGACGCTGACGCGGCGCCTGACGCCGGCTGAAAAAGCCATCATTCTGCCTGCGGTCACGGAAGCGCTGGGCGATGCGCCGGGCTTGGGCCGCAGCGTTGCGGATATCTGTGTTTTCGCGCAAGCCGCGCCGGGCGCGCCCTTCACAATTCTTGAGCGTCTGACGCTGCGCGGTTGAGCGCGGCCAATACGCGCGCCACACCTTCCGCCACATCCGCATCATTCATCACGCGTTCAATATCCAGCCCATCCGGGAGCGAGACCTCTCGCGCGAGCCGCGCGGCGATATCGGCAGCGCTTTCCCGGCCACGCGCAGCAAGGCGCGCGGCCAGAACCTCAATCGGCGCAGTGATATTCAGCACGCGCAAAGCGTAGCGCGCGGAGGCTTCGCGCAACACGGCGCGGGAGAGATTGGCAATCACAACACGCCGCGCTGCCATATCCGCTTCAATATCGCGCGGGATGCCGTAATGCAGCCCATGCGCCCGCCAGTGCAGCGCGAAGCCACCGGCATCGCGCCGCGCGATGAAAGCGGCTTCAGTCAAAGCCTCATGATCCTCACCGCCGGCCTCAGCGGGGCGCGTGATGGCGCGGCGCACAAAGCGAAAGCGGGTATCCTGCGCCAGGGCAGCGCGCGCGCCGGCCATCAGCGTATCCTTGCCAGCCCCGGAAGGCCCCACCACCGCTATCAACATGCACTCATCCCGCCCATAGCCAGTTTTACAACGCGTGATACTATCGCAAGAACCGGCGAAAGGCAGCAGCGTCATGGAAGAATCACAAACCGCGCTTCATCCCCTCAAGGCCAAGATGCAGGCGGGCCAGGCGGTGCTTGGGCTATCGCTTCGCATGATCCGCAGCCCCGATGCGGCACGGCTGGCACGCAGTACAGGACACGACTTTCTGTTCATTGATGTGCAGCACGCCATCTTCAATCTGGAAAGCATTTTCGCCATTGCGCAAACCGCGCTTGCCATTGGCATCGCGCCCTTGGTGCGCGTGCGCAGCATTGATGATCCGGATGTGCCGGTGCTGCTTGATAACGGTATTACCGGCATTGTCTTTCCTGATGTGAATACGCCGGAACAGGCGAAACACGCCGTGGATCGCTGCCGTTTTCCGCCGGTTGGGCGGCGGTCAGTCGCCGGTGGTTATGTGCATTTCGATTATCGCGCCATGCCGGTCGCGAAGGCGACTGCCGCCCTGGAAGCGCATAACCTTGTGGTCTGCATGGTGGAAACGGCCGAAGGGCTTGCCAATCTGGAAGCCATCGCTGCCGTTCCGGGCGTGGATGTTGTGCATATCGGTGCGAATGATTTGCTCGTCTCACTCGGCAAGGCGGGGCAATTCGATGATCCGATTGTGGTGGAAGCGATGGACCGCGCCATTGCCGCAACCGCGCCGCATGGTGGCTTTGCTGGCTGCGGCGGCAATCGCAATGTGCCGCGCCAGGCGGCCTCCATCAAACGCGGTGTGCGGTTTTTGACGACGCAGACGGATATCGGGTTCTTGAGTGCGGCCGCTTCGCAATGGACGGCAGGGTTGCAAGCGGCGTTGAAAAGCTAAGGCGTTCAAGCCACACCCGCGCCGCCAGGCTCATCCCTTCGCGCCCACCACCGCAATGGCTTCGATTTCAATGCGCGTCAGTGGCGTGGTGAAACTCGCCCCGCCCACGCAAGTGCTGGCGGGCGGCACGGGCAGTGGCGCCAGGATGCGTCGGCGCACGGCATCAAAGCCCGCATAATCGCGCATATCCGAGAGATAGGTATTCAGCTTCAGCACATCGGCGAAGCTGCCACCTTCCTGCGCCAGGGCGCGTGTCAGGCGCACGAAACATTCCTCGGCCTGCGCTTCCACGCCTTGCGCTTCAGCAGCACTGCCGCGTGCCGTCACACCGGAACAGAACACCAGCCTGGCACCGCCCGGCAAAGGCAGGCTGCGCGTCGGCGCGAAGGCGGGTTTGGGCGGGGTGGTTTCGGCCATGGCTGCGTTCCTTGAAGGCAACCCCAGCTTGCCGCGCCCTGGCCGCGCAATACAAGCTCAATAACGCCGCAGCGGCACACGCCAGGCCATGACGGAAGCAGCGCCCACCAGCACGGCGGCGATGATGAACAGGCCGCGGAAGGGCTCGGCCAAGGCAGCGCGCAAGCCAGCAATCCCATCGCCGCCCAAGCGCGCGCCCAAAGCCCCGGCGTCGGTGACCAGCGCGGCGAAACCCTCGGTCAAGGCGGGCGTGAACAGGGCCATGGCGCCGAAAATTGCTGCCGCCGCTACAGCGGCGCCAAGTGCCGCGCCGAAATTACGTGAAAACGCGACACCTGCCGCTGCAATGCCAAGCCGCCCCTGCCCGGCTGCCGCCTGCACCGTGGTCTGCACCACCGGATAGGATGTGCCGGACCCGAAAGTCGCCGCGCCCAACAGCGTCAACATCAGCCAAAGCGGCATCCCCGCGGCATAGATCGCCAATAGGCTCCAGATCAGCGCCGCGACAGGCAGGCCGATACTCGGCCAGAGCATCGCATGCCCGGTGCGCGCCACCATCCTGCCCGAGAAAAACGCCCCCAGGGAGGAGCCGATGGAAATCGCGAGCAGCACCAACCCAGCGGAAGCCGGATCATAGCCGCGCACCACTTGCAGCCATAAGGGCAGGAAGGAAATCAAGCCCACCTGCGCTGCCACCACCAGGATGGAGAGCATCAGCAGCCGCCAAATGCTTGCCTCGGCAAACAGCGGCAAGGGCAGCAAGGGTTCCGGGTGGCGGCGTTCAACGCGCAATAGCGTCACGCTGGCGAAAAGTGCCATGGCCACCAGGCCGATGATCAAGGGCACATACGCCGCATCAAAGCGCCGCGCGCGATCCAGCGCGACCAAAGCGGCACCCATGGTGAGCACAAAAAGCACAAGCCCCAGCCAATCAAACCGCCAGCGCCGTCCGGCATGGTCCGGCACGATATCGGGCAGCCGGCGCGCGATATAGGCGCAGACCAAAGGCAAGGGCAGCAGAAACCAAAAGACCCAACGCCAGCCGAAAGCCTGGGTAATGAAGCCCCCCGCCACCGGCCCGAAGGCCGAGGCAAAACCATAAGCCCCCGCAATCCAGGCTTGGAATTTGCCGCGTTCGCGCGGTGGCACAATCTCGCCAATCAGCGCCTGGGTCAGCGTCAGCAACGCGCCGCCGCCAAAGCCCTGGATCACGCGCGCCACGACCAGGCTTGGCAGATTGGGCGCCATCGCGCAGCCGGCGCAGCCCACAAAGAAAATCGCCAGCGCCACAAACAGCAAACGTCGCCGGCCAAAGAAATCTCCAAGCTGTCCAAAGACCGGCGCGGCGCAGGTGGCCGCGACCAGATAGGCAATCAAAATCCAGGAAACACGCTCAATCCCGCCCATATCTGTCGCGATATCGGCCAGCGCCGTCGCGACAATGGTTTGATCCACCGCCGAGAGGAAAATCACCAGCGCAATCGCCGGAAAGCCGCGCAGGAAACGCGCGCGCAGTTCGCCGGCCGGATCAGCCGCCATCACAGGGCGCCGCTGCGCCCCATTTCCAGGAACTTGTCGCGCCGGCGGGCGCGCAAACTCGTGCCATCCAAGGCAAGCAAGGGTGTCAGCAGGGTTTCGATCTTGTCGCAGAGCGCCGTCATCACCGCTGCCGCATCGCGATGCGCGCCGCCGAGTGGTTCCGGCACCACAACATCCACCAGGCCAAGCTTGCGCAAATCATCGGCGGTGAGCTTCAACGCTTCGGCGGCAGTGCTCGCCTGCGCGGCATCGCGCCACAGGATGGAAGCGCAGCCTTCCGGGCTGATCACGGAATAGATCGCGTGTTCCAGCATGATGATGCGATCTGCCGCCGCCAGCGCAATCGCGCCACCGGACCCGCCCTCACCAATAATGGTCGCAATGAAAGGCACCGGCGCATCCAGCCCAGCTTCAATGGACCGCGCAATGGCCTCCGCCTGGCCGCGCGCTTCCGCATCAATCCCCGGAAAGGCGCCAGAGGTATCAACGAAGGAGAGAATGGGCAGGCCAAAACGCCCGGCCAGATCCATCAGGCGGCGCGCCTTCCGATACCCTTCGGGCCGCGCCATGCCGAAATTATGTTTCACGCGGCTATCGGTGTCATGCCCGCGCTCCGTCCCCAGCACCATCACCGCACGGCCCCGGAAGCGCCCCATGCCACCCACCACGGCCGCGTCATCGGCAAAGGCGCGGTCCCCGGCAAGCGGCGTGAAATCCTGGATCAGGGCGGCGATGTAATCAGTGGCGTGTGGTCGGTCTGGATGGCGCGCCACCTGCGCCTTCTGCCAGGGGGACAGCTTGGCATAGGTGGTCTTCAGCAGCGCTTGGGCTTTTTCGCCAAGGCGCCCGATCTCCTCGGCCACATCAATGCCGCCGGCATCGGTGGTCCGACGCAGCTCCTCGATCTTGCCTTCAAGCTCGGCGATGGGTTTTTCGAATTCCAGAAAGTGACGCATGGCGGGGGGTTAGCCCAAATCCGCTTGGGATGCGACCCCTGGTCTTGCAAGCGGGTGATGTTCCGCCACCAGGGCGCGCAGCCGCTCCTCCAGCACCTTGGTATAGACCTGCGTGGTACCGATATCCGC